>CAMJWQ010000228.1 GCA_946409475.1 uncultured Lachnospiraceae bacterium | reverse complement strand
TTATTATTACTGTCTTTATTTCTATTTCTATAATCTTCTTTTTTTAACTTCAACTCTTTTTTCAGCATACAATCTCTGTCTAACTCATATACGGCATTTCCCTCTATAATAATTTTCCTATTATCATTTTGTTTCATATGCATTCTCCTCTTCATGTTATATATTATCATATGATATAGCAATGATATCTGTCATAAATATTTGAAAATAATCATAATAATATATATGGGCGGATTAGGAGGTGCTTATGGATAAAGAATCTGTTCACGCTACGGCACTGGATAAAGCCATATCAACGAACCATATTCAAATTCTAAAAACTGCCATTCCCTATGTCACTGTTGATAAACAAAAATATTTTTCCATTTTTGTCAAATACCTCGAACTTATGAATACAATATCCTATTTTCAAAGCGATAAGGCTCAGGTCGGTATCTATAGTGCAGATATGGAGCATCCTGATATGTTCGGATTTATAAATGAAATAAGGGAGTATCTGACAAAAAAGGATCAGGAAATGATAGATTCTTTTATTAATATGTTTCAAATGATGAAAATGTTTGAAGCCTATAAGGATATGTTTGATATGGAGGGAGACGGAGACTCCTCCGCAAACCCCTTTGATATGGTAAAAGGTATGCTAAGTCCCGAACAGCAGGCTATGTTTAATATGTATGAAAATATGATGTAAATAATAAATAAAGGGGAAATGCTCATGTATGAATGGATGAATGATCCTAATTTACGAGATATTGATAAGAATAAAATTGAATTTATGATGATGCTGTTAAAACAGACGGGAAACTTAAAACAGACGGAAATGATGCCCTTTTTGTTAGCTATTTCCGCAAAAGCTAAAAAAAATAATATCTCCTTTTCACAGGATGAGATTTCCGCCATTGTGGACGTAGTGAAAAGAAACAGCGGCCCCCAGGAAATGGAAAGAATCAATAAAATACTGCAGATTACAAAGCTTTTAGGTTAGTACCGGTCATTTATTTATAATATGAAGAAAAAAAGGGATAATGTTTTACATTTCCCTTTTCCTGTTTTATAATCCTGTTTTGGAGATTTTCATTTATAACATATTTTTCCCGTCATAAGAGGTGATGATTTTATATAGCTCCGGACGTCTGTCTCTGAAAATCCCCCATTCCGTACGAAGATTTTCTAACTTATCAAGGTCAAATTCCTCCGTTAATACACCTTCTGTTTTTCTGTCTGCCTCCTTCAGGATATTTCCCCGGGGACCGGCAATAAAAGAAGAACCGTAAAATGTAACGGCAGAATCTTCATCTTCTTCCCTTCCGATGCGGTTTGAAGCAATGACCGGAATTAGGTTGGCGGCTGCATGACCAAGCATGCAGGCCTGCCAGTGGGCTTTGGAATCAATCCTTGAATCCTGGGGCTCAGAACCGATGGCTGTGGGATAAAGCAGCAGCTCGGCTCCCATTAATGTCATGCATCTGGCAGCCTCGGGAAACCACTGGTCCCAACAGATTCCCACACCGATTTTAGCATATGCCGTTTGAAAAACCCGGAACCCCGTATCCCCGGGATTAAAATAATATTTTTCCTCATATCCCGGTCCGTCCGGAATATGACTTTTTCGATATATGCCCAAGACCTCACCGTCAGCATCGATGACAGCAACCGAATTATACCTGGCGCAATTTTTCTTTTCATAAAAACTGACAGGGAGAACAATTTTCAATTCTTTTGCAATTTCTTTAAAATGATTGACAGCCTTATTGTTTTTCTCTTCTAAATCGTATGAATAATACTCTGCTTTCTCTTTTTGGCAAAAATATGGGGTTTCAAAAAGCTCCTGAAGAAGGACAATTCGTGCACCTCTTTTAGCGGCCTCTCTAATCAGGCTTTCTGCCTTTTTTATATTCTCCTCCCTATTATCCGAGCAACTCATTTGTGTTGCCGCGGCAATTACCTTTCTCATCTGTCTACCTCCGGCATTTGCTGTGTGATGCAGTGAACGTTACCGCCTTCTATAACAATTTTCATTCCATCTATTTTCCTGATCTTCCTGTTTGGAAAAACCCTGCCCAAAGCTTCAGCCGCCATTTCATCCGTCCTATTTGCATCGTCTCCAAATACAGGTAATATAATACCTCCGTTCACAATAAAAAAATTCAAATAGCTTAAGGTTAGTCTTTTTCCCTGAAATATTCTCTTTGGTGGCGGCTGAATGGGAATTATTTGAAAGCTGCGCCCCAAAGCGTCTCTTTCCCTCTCTAAAATTTCCCTGTTTATTTTTGTAATGTGATAATTTTCATCCTCAGGATCCTCACAGACCTGCATGATAATTTCACCGGGCCTTGCAAAGCAGGCTATATTATCCACATGCCCGTCAGTCTCATCACCGCTTAATCCATTTTTTAACCATATAATTTTTTTAACGCCTAAAAATTTCTTCAAATTATCTTCTATTTCCCTTTTTGATAATAACGGATTTCTGTTGCTGTTTAATAGGCATTCCTCCGTGGTTAATAATGTTCCCTCTCCGTCAGTGTGAAAAGAGCCGCCTTCCATAACAAGAGGTGCATCCACGCAGGGAATTTTGTAATGCTTAAGGATTTTAGAAGCTGCCAGATTATCATCATCCCATTTTTCATATTTTTCTCCCCATGCATTAAACAACCAGTTAATTCCTGATAAGCCACCTGATTTATCATACACAAAAGTAGGTCCGTTATCTCTCAGCCATGCATCATTATGTCCAACAGCCAAGAATGTCATATTGCGGTTATTCATTATTTCAGCCAGGCCTGCATCCTCTTGATTAATCATTATGGTAACCGGTTCAAATTCCGCTATTGCACGAATGATTTCTTCGTAGCCTTTACATATGCCGTCATATTTTTCAGGATAATTCATAGAGTCCTTAACAGGCCAGGATACCAGTGTTCTTTGGTGCCTTTCCCACTCCGCAGGCATTTTATATACCGGGGATTCCTTCATCATGTGTCCGCTCCTTTATCTTGGTTATAAGCTAATCAGCAGATCCCCTTTTTAGAAATTATGGTTTGATTTATGTGATTCTTTTTATGGTTTCACTACGATATTTATAATCCTGCCCGGTACATAGATTTCTTTTACTATGGTTCCTGCTATTTTATCTTTTAAGCATTCTTTTCCTGCCTTTAATGCCTCCTCTTTTGTGACATCGACAGGTAATTTTATAACCGATTTCGTCTTACCGTTAATCTGGACGGCAACCTCTTTTTCCTCATCCTTCATGGCATTTTCATCATACTTAGGCCAGGTATTTTCAAATACTCCCCTTTCATGGCCTAACTGGCTCCATATTTCCTCTCCGATATGCGGTGCAAAGGGCGCTAACAGGATAGTAAAGGTTTCTAAGGTCTCTTTATCAATACCGCCCTTTTTCGCAAACTCTATCATTTTATTATTGTATTCCATAAAGCCCGATATAACGGTATTTAAGCTGAAGCTCTCCAATCTGGTCGTGATATCATAAATCATTTTATGACGAAGCCTTATCATTTCTTTCGTGGGTTTAACCGGTTTATCCTTATTTTCCATTACCAGATTCCATAAACGGTTAATAAAACGGTATACACCGTCAATTCCTCTTTCATCCCATTCGGAATCCAATTCCGGAGGACCTACAAACAATTCATACAGACGCAGGGAATCACAGCCGTAATCACGGATCAAATCATCGGGAGATACCACATTTCCCTTTGATTTACTCATTTTAATGCCATTTTTACCGTTTATCATCCCCTGGTTAAATAGTTTGTGAAAGGGTTCGTCGAAATTAATAACACCGATATCATTTAAAAACTTTGTATAGAATCTGGAATACAATAAATGAAGTACGGCATGCTCCACTCCGCCAATATACATATCAACAGGCAGATATGCCTCCGCTTTTTCCTTTGAAACCAGCTCATTTTTATTTTTGTTATCCACATAACGAAGAAAATACCAGGAGGAGCCTGCCCATTGAGGCATGGTATTGGTTTCTCTTTTTGCCGGGGCACCGCAAACGGGACATGTAGTATTTACCCATTCCTCCATATCGGCCAAGGGAGATTCCCCTGTTCCCGTAGGCTGATAGGATTCCACGGCAGGCAATAATAAAGGAAGCTCTTCTTCCGGAACCGGAACACAGCCGCAATGAGGACAATGAATAATGGGGATTGGTTCTCCCCAGTAGCGTTGTCTGGAAAATACCCAGTCTCTTAATTTATAGTTGGTTGTCTTTCTTCCCACACCCATTTTTTCGATGATTTCGGGGGCCTCTTTCTTCAAAATTGCAGAATCTTTTCCGCTCCATTCTCCGGAGTTGATAACAATTCCCGCTCCCGTATATGCTTCCGTAAGCTCCGTTTCTTTTCCGTCTTTGGCTATTACCTGAATAATAGGTATGTTGAATTTCTTAGCAAACTCAAAATCTCTGTCATCATGGGCAGGAACGCACATAATAGCACCTGTTCCGTAATCGGCCAGCACGTAATCAGATAACCAAATGGGTACCTTTTCCCCATTAATGGGATTAATAGCATAGCTTCCCGTAAACACGCCTGTTTTTTCCTTGTCCTGCAGACGATCTACGGAAGATTTCATGGAGGCTTTGAAGATATACTCCTCCACTTCTTTTTGGGTTTCAGGTGTAGCTAAGTCTTTTGCCATTTCATGCTCCGGTGCCAAAACCATAAAAGTGGCACCATAAAGAGTATCCGGCCTTGTCGTATATACGGCAATCACTTTGTCGGAATTTTCCACCCTAAACTCAATCTCGGCACCGTAGCTTTTACCAATCCAGTCAGACTGCATTTTCTTTACTTTTTCCGGCCAGTCTAATTTGTTTAAGTCCTCCAACAGCCTGTCGGCGTAGGCAGTAATTTTTAACATCCATTGCCTTAAATTTTTCTTGGTCACTGCCGTACCGCAGCGTTCGCAAGCCCCGTTAACCACTTCTTCATTTGCCAGTCCCGTCTTACAGGAAGGACACCAGTTAATAGGAAATTCCTTTTCATAAGCAAGTCCTGCTTTAAACATTTTCACAAAAATCCACTGCGTCCACTTATAAAATTCAGGATCTGTTGTATTTACTTCCATATCCCAATCATAAATTGCCGCAATTTCGTTTATCTGCTTCTTTATATTTGCTACATTTTCTGCAGTTGATTTAGCAGGATGTACCCCCATCTTAATCGCATAATTTTCTGCGGGCAGACCAAAGGCATCCCAGCCCATGGGATGTATAATATAATAACCGTTTAATAATTTGTAGCGGCTCCATACATCGGATATGACATAGCCTCTCCAGTGCCCTACATGAAGTCCGCTTCCGGATGGATAGGGAAACATATCCAGGCAGTAATATTTGGGTTTTTTATCATCCTTCACATTTACCGGCTTTTTGTCCCATACATTTTTCCATTTTCGTTCAATCTCTCTGTGATTATAAGGTGTTGCCATTTTAATTCCTCCAATAAGTCTATTTTCCATTATTAAATTTACATTTCTTTCTTAAACAGGCTGAAAATCCTTCCTATAAGATAAAAAAGCCTCTCCGTCTCTAATAGAACTAATAGAGACGAGGAAACTTTTCCCGCGGTACCACTCTAATTCATCATATAGATGCACTCAAATTTCTATAACGGGAATCCCCGCCTTAACCTACACAAGCCAAAGCTCTTCCGTTAAGGTGCTTAAAGGCGAGTTGGGAACTTTCAGGTACTGTTTTGCACCGGTCAACAGCTCTCTGTAACCTTTACGTTCTTACTACTCCTTATCGTTGCATTTATTTATATTAATAAATC
>CAMJWQ010000227.1 GCA_946409475.1 uncultured Lachnospiraceae bacterium | reverse complement strand
GTCTGAGGAAAAGCCGGTAAGTCATGGTTTCCTTTATACCCCAAAAGGCTGATTCCACAGCTTTTATTCAAATGAATTTTACCTCGTTAAATCCCCATTCTATTTACTTCCCCTGCCATGTATTGTATAACTTATTATAGAAGCCTTTTTAATAATGTATATTATTATGAAAAAATACCATATACTTCCCGTCATAATATATCTTAAAATGAAAGAAGAAACACAGGAAAGTGGATTAAGGCTGTCAAGGAGAATGAATATGAAAAGAAAAGCGGTATTTTTTGATATTGACGGAACTCTGTTGGATTATAAATACGGCATCAGGAGAAGTACGAAAGAGGCCATTAAGCACTTAATAAACAAAGGGCACTATGCCTTTATCTGTACCGGAAGAAGCCGTATTTTGGTGTCGGATGAAGAAATCCTGGACCTGGGCTTTGACGGGGTGATTGCCGGTGCGGGCACCTATGTGGAATATCAAAGGCAGGAATTGTATAATAATGAAATAGAATATGAAATTATAAAAGAGACAATTAAAATTTTGAAGGAACATCAGATTGCGGTTATTTTTGAGGGAAAAGACAGGCTGTACTACGATGAGGAATTTGCGTATGATGACCGGGTAATGGAGATCGGTACGTATTTACAATCCCAGCTGGGTGACAAATTAATTCCCATTAATAAATGCATGGAGGAATATGCCATAAATAAATTAAGCGCGGCCTATGAAAGTGAAAAAGATTATCAGGAAGCAAAAGAATTATTAAAGAATTATTATGAATACTTAGAGCATGAAAACCGCATTGTCGAGATGATTCCCAAGGGCAACAGTAAAGCTACGGGAATCAAAACAATTTGTGACCACCTAAGTATAAAACAGGAGGATACGTATGCCTTCGGTGACAGTATTAATGATGTGGAAATGTTAAAATATGCCGCCGTTGGTATAGCCATGGGAAACGGGAGTAAAATTGCGAAAGAAACAGCCGATTTTGTCACAAGAGACATTAATGAGGACGGTATATGCTATGCTCTTACCCATTTTGGTTTAATATAAGGCTTTGAATCCATGCATTTTATATACCGAAAATAGGCAATTTACCGGTTTGAAAATAACATAATAGTGAAAAAATGAGAAATATTGAGAATATGGGAGTAAAATTGAGAAAATGCCAAGAAAACACCAGTAAAATGGGTGATTTCAGAATGTATAAGTGCTTGCATTTGGGGCATAAATTAAATAATATATGACTATCAGTTAGCACTCGATTGAAGTGAGTGCTAATAAATTAGTATTATAGAAACAAGGAGGAAATGATAATGAAGTTAGTACCTTTAGCAGACAGAGTTGTATTAAAACAATTGGTAGCAGAAGAAACTACTAAGTCGGGAATTGTTTTACCGGGTCAGGCAAAAGAAAAACCGCAGCAGGCAGAAGTAGTAGCTGTTGGCCCGGGTGGAGTAGTAGATGGGAAGGAAATCACCATGCACGTAAAAGCAGGGGATAAAGTAATTTATTCCAAGTATGCGGGAACAGAAGTAAAATTAGAAGATGAAGAGTATATCGTTGTAAAACAAAATGATATTTTAGCAATCGTAGAATAGGAGGAGATATATAATGGCAAAGGAAATTAAATTCAGCGCAGAAGCAAGAGCATCTCTTGAGGCCGGTGTAAATCAATTGGCAAATACGGTAAGAGTGACCTTAGGACCGAAAGGAAGAAACGTAGTACTTGATAAATCCTTTGGAGCTCCTTTGATTACCAATGACGGAGTTACCATAGCAAAGGAAATAGAATTTGAAGATGCATTTGAAAACATGGGTGCACAGCTTGTTAAAGAGGTGGCTACCAAGACCAATGATGTTGCCGGTGACGGAACAACTACCGCAACGGTTTTGGCGCAGGCTATGATTAATGAAGGAATGAAGAATCTGGCAGCCGGAGCTAACCCTATTATTTTAAGAAAAGGTATGAAAAAGGCTACGGATGTTGCAGTGAAATCAATAGCCGAAATGAGCCGTAAGGTAGACGGAAAAAATCATATTGCAAGAGTAGCTTCCATTTCAGCCGGAGATGAAGAGGTTGGAAACTTAGTGGCGGATGCCATGGAAAAGGTTTCAAAAGATGGTGTTATCACAATCGAAGAATCCAAGACCATGCAGACAGAATTAGATTTGGTGGAAGGTATGCAATTTGACCGTGGATATGTATCCGCATATATGTCTACGGATATGGATAAGATGGAAGCCATTTTGGAAGATCCCTATATTTTAATTACTGATAAAAAGATTTCCAATATTCAGGAAATCCTTCCGTTGTTGGAACAGGCAGTACAATCCGGAGCTAAATTATTAATTATTGCGGAAGATATTGAAGGAGAAGCTTTAACTACATTGATTGTCAACAAGTTAAGAGGAACCTTTACCGTTGTCGGCGTAAAAGCTCCCGGATATGGTGACAGAAGAAAAGCAATGCTGGAGGATATTGCTATCTTGACCGGAGGCCAGGTTATCTCTGAAGAATTAGGATTAGATTTAAAAGAAACTACTTTAGAGCAGTTAGGACGTGCCCGCAGTGTTAAGGTACAGAAGGAAAATACGGTTATCGTTGACGGTGCCGGTGAAAAAGCAGCGATTGATGCCAGAATTAATCAGATCAAGTCTCAAATTGAAGAAACCACATCTGATTTTGACCGTGAAAAATTACAGGAAAGACTTGCCAAGCTTGCAGGAGGCGTTGCTGTTATCCGTGTAGGTGCAGCTACGGAGACTGAGATGAAGGAAGCGAAGCTTCGTATGGAGGATGCTCTTGCGGCTACAAAAGCAGCGGTAGAGGAAGGTATCATTGCCGGAGGCGGATCCGCTTATATTCATGCGTCCAAGGAAGTTGCCGAATTGGCAGATAAAATGGAAGGCGATGAGAAGACAGGCGCTAAAATCATATTAAAGGCTTTGGAAGCTCCCTTATTCCATATAGTGGCTAATGCAGGCCTGGAAGGCTCCGTTATTATCAATAAGGTAAAAGAAATGGAAGTCGGTATTGGTTTCGATGCCTTAAAAGAAACCTATGTAGATATGGTGGAAGCCGGTATCCTAGATCCTGCAAAGGTTACCAGAAGTGCACTTCAAAACGCTACCAGCGTGGCATCTACCCTGTTAACAACGGAAAGCGTTGTGGCAAATATTAAGGAAGATACACCGGCAATGCCGGCTAACCCGGGAATGGGTATGATGTAAACAGAAAAATAATCAGAATAAAAGATGAAGTTATAGGTTTGCTAAAGAAAAAGACACTGCATTTAAGTTTAAAGGCAGTGTCTTTTTATCGGTGCAATATTTATCACGGCCGGCAATACGGATAAAGCAAAAAGGCTTATGCATGGATTTTTAGTAATTGGTCAGGTACTCAAGAAATTTTACCGCATTTTCCTTTTGCGCTGAAAGATTTGGGACTGCCAGGATGGCCGGATAAGATACCATGCCGGTTTCTTCTATCCTTGGAAAGTCCTGAATATAAATACCGACAGGAATATCACCATCCTCTTCATAGGTATAATAATAAAACCTGTCTTTATATTTTTCTTGAAAATCCTCCGGCAATAAATCACGCAGGTCACAAAAAGTCCCCACCTCAGCATAATTATTGATGTTGGATGCATCCCCGATAAAAACGTCAATCGTTTTTGTCGAAAAAAGTGCCATTAATTTTTGATTAGTGACAATGCTCATGCTGTCTCCCTCTTCCCTGTTAATCGTAAGGGAATTATCAAGAGTCACCTGCTCCTTATCGCTATCTATTCCCGCATAGGTGGAAAAATCTTTCATAAATGCAGAGTAATCGGCAAAGGGCTCGTCCGCATTAAGGACTACGGTATAAATAGCAACAGGAGCATTGTTTTTTACTATGGAAGAAATTAAATTAAGGGAAAAAACCAGTATGACTACGATAACAAGCATATGTACTTTATAATAATACCAGATATAAGCTATTTTTTCTTTTAAGGGCTTTCCCTTCATCTTTCTCTGCTCGTTCTTGATTTCATCAAAAAGAGACATTTGCTACCTCCTGTTTTTAATAATATGCTAGAATTTAAGTGACAAAAGCCATTTTGATTTTCTGCCGCAGCATAATATATACGAGCAGCAGGCTCATGCACTATTAATATTTTAAAATTTTATGGAGTACTTTTCAAGACAGAAATACTCGGTTATAATATAAATGTGCTTTCAAACGGATAATGGTCTGATTGTACTGGTTTTTTAGGGGAAAAATAAATAAAATACATTTAGGAGGTTTGATTTTGGAAACGTATATAGAATGTCTTGTGAAAAGAAAAAGGAATCCCATGTCCTTTTTGATTAAGGGGGCTTTTATTTTCATAACGGTTCTCTTTTTCCTGCTGGGGTTAATGAATGTGCTTTTTTTTGTCGGTGGTGCCCTTATGGTGTTCCTGGATTATATGGTATTCCTGAATTTAGATATTGAATACGAATATCTGTATGTGAACGGTGAATTAAGTATTGATAAAATACTGGCAAAGTCGAAAAGAAAGTCGTTAATGACCTTTAATGTACATAAAATAAGCCTGCTAGTACCTGTTGACGCACCGGAATTAATGAAATACAAAAACAGTAATCTAAAAAAGCTGGATTATAGCTCGGGATATGGCGGTGCGGACCGGTATGTATTTATTTATAATGATAATAGGGAGCAAAAGTATGTGGTTTTTGAACCGGATGAGGTATTGCTGGGATTATTGAAAAGTACGGTCAGATAATTAAAATACAGGTATATCTTAAATGGATAGCTTACCTCTTATGTCCGCCGGAATTGTTCTCAGTATCATAAGGCCTGTCTGCTCAGACGAAGGATAATATTCTAAAAAAAAGAAACAGATGTGTTTCTTCTTTTAATTGACATTTAATAATAACTTTGATAAAATTTGAGAAATCTAAATTTATGGATTGGTGAGTTCTGCAGCTGATAACGCCGCTTGCAGAAGGTAACAATATTAAAATGCTGAGAGCAGGAAAGAGAGGACAAAATTAATGGGTCAGATAATCGGTGATGGAATCACATTTGATGATGTACTATTAGTACCGGCTTATTCGGAAGTCATAGCTAATCAAGTGGATCTGACAACAAATTTGACGAAAAGCATAGTGTTAAGAATTCCGATGATGAGTGCGGCTATGGACACCGTTACGGAGCATCGAATGGCTATTGCTATGGCAAGACAGGGTGGCATCGGAATTATTCATAAAAATATGTCAATTGAACAGCAGGCAGAAGAGGTGGATAAGGTAAAGCGTTCCGAAAACGGGGTTATTACCGATCCTTTTTATTTATCGCCAGAACATACTTTAGAGGATGCCAATAATTTGATGGCAAAATTCCGTATTTCCGGAGTTCCGATAACTGAGGGGAAAAAGTTAGTTGGAATTATAACAAACCGTGACTTGAAATTTGAAACGGATTATACTAAAAAAATTAAAGACTCAATGACCTCCGAGGGGCTGATTACCGCCCAGGAAGGTATTACTTTGGAAGAAGCAAAAAAAATACTTGGTAAGGCAAGAAAAGAAAAATTACCGATTGTTGATGAAAATTTTAACCTGAAAGGGTTAATTACCATAAAAGATATTGAAAAGCAAATTAAATATCCCTTATCTGCCAAGGATGCCCAGGGAAGACTGTTATGCGGGGCAGGAGTCGGGATAACAGATAACCTGTTGGACAGAGTGGATGCATTGGTAGAAGCAAAAGTGGATGCGGTAGTTATCGATTCTGCCCATGGACATTCTTTAAATGTAATTCGTGCCGT
>CAMJWQ010000226.1 GCA_946409475.1 uncultured Lachnospiraceae bacterium | reverse complement strand
ATACTGATATGCTTCTCTCCGTCATAAGTTAATCGCTCATAGGGTTCGTCACTAATTACAGTCAGGTTATATTCCTTTACCACTTCACTTATTTTTTCTAATTTTTTTCTATCGATTACAGAGCCGGTAGGATTCGATGGCGAATTTAACAACAGCGCTTTGGAATTCTCTGTAATTACGGCCTTTATTTCATCAACAGTTGGAATAAATCCATTCTCTTCTTTGGTAGCCAAAGGAATCAATTCTCCTCCCACCGTATTAATATGCCCAAAATAATTCGGCCAGCAAGGCTGCGGCACTATCACGCCTTCACCAGGATTTATGGTTGCCATCAGGGATAATAAAATAGCTTCTCCTGCCCCTGTTGTCACAATAATTTCTTTCTTAGGATCTGCCTTAATGTGATTTTCTTTTTCAATTTTTTCTGCAAGAGCCTTTCTTAACTCTAATATACCCGCATTTGGCGTATATTTGGTATAGCCATCCCGCAAGGCGCTGGCTCCTGCCTCAACAATATACTCCGGCGTGGAAAAGCCAGGCTCTCCGATGCATAAATTAATTACATTCTCATATTTTCCTGCCAAATCAAACATATATCGAATACCGGACGCAGGACTATTTTTTGCCTTCTCACTAAGTCTCATCTCTTCTCCTTTTTACGCACTCTTGTTATTTTTAACGATTGAAACAAATTTCTTAGCCGTCTCTTCTATTTTTGCATAGTCTTCATTTTCGGCACCGTCTGTCAAGCTGCCTCCGATGCCAAGACCAACGCTTCCTGCATCCAGCCATTCTTTTGCATTATTAAGTGATACTCCTCCTGTGGGACAAAGAAGCGCATGAGGCAGCGGTCCTTTCACTGCCTTTATAAAACTGATTCCCATTACGCTTCCGGGAAATACTTTTAAGATATCGCAGCCCCATTCCATTGCTTTAACCGCCTCAGTAACTGTTGCAATTCCAGGCATGCATACAATTCCATACCGGTTACAGCATTGTATGGTCTCCTGATTCAGATTCGGGCAGACCATAAATTCTGCGCCATGTAAAATCGCTGTCCTTGCAGTCTGAGGATCTAAGACCGTACCTGCACCAATTAATATACCATCTCCAAATTCCTCTTTTAATCTTTGTATCACCATATGCGCATTGGGAACGGTAAAAGGAATTTCCAAAACACGGAATCCTCCTTTGATACATGCCTTTGCCGACATATATGCCTGTTCTTCCGTTTCCGTTCTAATAATTCCAATTAATCGTTCTTTTAATATCCATTCCTCTGCCTGGTATTTTCTCATATCCAAATCTCTCCACTATTCTTATTTTATAAAATCTGAGGAGGCAATAATAAGCTGTCAAACTTCTTAACTGCTGCCTTTATATGTCTGTTTCCCCTATTCAGGCACATTTCCCCATGTCCCGGGAACATAGCGTCAACCGGGATATTCTCTAATTTTTTTAATCCGCAGGAATACGAATAGATACTCACATCCGGCAGATTCTGTAACAATATTTTCCCGTCGGCAAAAACCGCATCTCCCGTAAATAAGCAGGCTTTACCATCTATTTTCGTATACAAAAGCATATCCTGCAGGCTGTGGCCAGCAATTGTATAAGCCTTGATTTCTATATTTCCAAACAAAAAGCAGTCTTCATCGAATACCTTTTCCACATTGGAGCATCCATGAAATACATAGTTTGGCGGATAAATATAACCTGCGTCTATTGCACTTTTTAAACCAATTTGAACCTCATCACATTCCTCCATTGCCTTGGCTTCCTTTTCACCTATATAAACCCTGCAGCCGGACAGTTCCTGTATTCGCCTCACTCCATTACTATGATCCGCATGATAATGGGTCAAGAATACCGATTTGATATTTTTATAGGATAAGCCATGTTCTTTGACTACCTGATCCATCTTTTCTGTTTCAAATCCTGCTCCCGCATCAATTAATACGGCTCCGTCACCGGTTTCAATCCAGTAAACATTACAATCAAGAAAACTGGTCAGTGACAGTCCGTTATCACCGGAAGCCACCAGATAAATATGTTTTGTCAGCTGCATATTATACCTCCTGTAGGGATATCTATTTCTCTGCTCTGTAAGCTTTTGGCTTTTTCGTTCCGATTACGCTATCTTCTAAAAACTCCATCCAGGTTGCACTTGTCCACGACGAGGATACCTTGGGAAACAGCTCTATACAGGCTGTCATATCCTTTAGCTTCCATGCCTGCAGCATTTCTTTTAAATAGTTGACTGTCTTTTCCAGTTCTGCTTTTGCTTCTTCCTTTTGAAAATTTTCGTTTGCAAGCGCCAGATAAGGAAGAGACTGATTCCATGCAAACGTACCGCCGGTCAAATTTTTAAGATAACCATAGATGGGATTCCACCTCTCTCCTACATAGCTTTTTACCAGTTCGGCTTCCGTCATCTTTTTCCTTCCGTTGGTCCGGGCGTCAATGGCAGCCTCACCTAATTCTTTGCCAAGTTTTTTGCATTGCTTCAGTTTATTTTCAAAATCTGCAAGATGAATGTCCAAACCATTTATCCAAGCCATCTTATAGGTAAACGCAAGCTTGCAAAACTGTCTTGATGCCTCGTGCATCATCCCCTGATTGCTGGCGCAGCAGACTACACCAAAAGGAATCCCATTAATCTGTGTTGTCCAAAGAAGAGGATACATCCTTTCCATAAATGTTTGACTTCTGGCAGTATTACTCCAGCAGTAAACAGGGTCCGCAATAAATAAAGCGTCTGCTTTTTTTATTTTGTCCATCAGCTCGCCGTTTTTTCCCATGTCATCATCCTGACAGCACAAGTGATTGTCATCCCTTACACAATGAAAACAGGAAACACAAGGATTTATTTTCCGGCGGGCAAGAAAAATTTCCTCGACCCTGGCACCGGTTTTTTCTATTTCATCTGTAACGGCTTTAAAAGCCTGATAGGTATATCCGTTCTTTCGGGGGCTTGTTACGATACATAATACATTTGCCATTTTTTTCTCCCTCCTTTTTATTTCCTGATCTTTCTTTGGGTTACAAGATAATTTATTCCAAGAACCAAAATCAAAACGACTCCCAGCATGATATAACGGCCTTCTTCCTGTATGCCCATCATCGTAATAATCGCCGTAAATATTTGAATAATCATAACGCCGGCAACCGTACCGCTGACGCCTCCGATTCCTCCGGCAAAGGTCGTACCGCCGATACAGGCCGCCGCAATGGAATCCATTTCATAATTGCTTCCCACTCCAATATCTGCTGCCCCAATATAACCGGAAACCATTAGTCCGCAGAGGCCTGCAAAAAGTCCGCTGATCACATAAGCCCCCACCTTAATCCTGGTTGTCGGAATTCCAGACAGCCAGCTGGCCTGTTCGTTTCCTCCCGTCGCATATAATTGCCTTCCAAAGGTGGTTTTATAAGAGACAAATGCCAAGGCCAAAAACAAAACAATCCAAATAATGGCCGCAATGGGAAACACTCCCCCATTGGAATATTCCCAGGACGGTCCAATCCATCCACTTGCAATGACCCGGAAGGATTTCGCTATTTTCCCCTTTGCGACTCCTCCCGTATAGATCATATAGCACCCCTGCAAGATAGAAGCCATTGCCAGGGTCACTAAAAACGGAGGCATTTTAATTTTTACAATGATAAGACCATTGATCAGACCTACAAGCATACTAAACAAAAGGCACGTTATTATCGTATAAACGATTTTATCCGTTGAATTTTTCATTAATACAGCACACATAATGTTAACGGTAGAAATTAAAGCACCTACAGATAAATCAATTCCGCCCATCAGCATAACCATAGTCTGCCCAAGAGCCACCAGTGCCAGCGGTGCCGCCTGTCTGGTCAGATCTATAAAATGGGCCGCTCCTTTTGCAGGAACAAATTTCATAATAAAGGTATAATAGATTATGGCAACAAGGACCAGTATGCAATAAACACCGATCACCTGATGATTCCTTTTTTTAAGTGATTTCTTTCTCATCTGCATCATCTCCTCTTTTTTACCTTCACCCCTAAAGCTACAATCAATAAAATGCCTTTTAGCAGGTATCGATACATGGGATTTAAGCCCAACAAATTTAAGAAGTTCGGGATCATTGCAATCAACACTGCTCCGGCAACTGTTCCTGCTACTCCGCCGATACCGCCATCCATGAGTGTACCGCCTACAACCACAGCGGTAATGGCGTCCAACGCATAGGTATCTCCTGCCAGCGCATCTCCGGATGACATTCTGATGGTGGTGATAATTCCTCCATATACTGCAAAAATGCTGGAAAACACATAGGTCATGATAACCGTCCGAGACACATTGATTCCGCTTTGTGCCGCCGCTGTCTGATTTCCGCCTGCAGCATATACATTTCTTCCAAAACGATTCAGATGTATCAGCCAGAACATAATGACCACAGCCATGATTACTGCCAGCAGCATCATACTGATTGGTCCAAATGCGATATCAAACAGCTTATAAACTCCTGAGGGAATACTTCCGCCGGCCGTAGGGCGAATAATCAATGATATTCCCCTGCATATGAACTGGGTGGACATAGTCATAATCATAGGCGGAATTCCCAGTTTTGTTACACCGACTCCATTCACCAGACCTATAAGTCCGCCAAGTAATAAAACAAGGATCAGCATGGTACCAAATCCATATCTTTCCTGATAAGTCGCAAGTATACAGGTCGTCAATGCCAATGCATTACCGACCGAAAGATCGATTCCTCCTCCTAAAATAACCAATGTCTCTCCTAACGCAATGATTACCAACGCAGCGCACTGATTAATGATACTGTAATAATTGCTCATCGTCCTAAAATACTCACTGAAAAAAAGTGCTATGACAATCAGAACAATAAGTATGGCATAAGATGGGACAGCCAATTTTGCATGGCGCTTAAATGAACCCTCTAACATGTTTATTCCTCCTTGATACTTTCACCGGAACTAAGCCTCATAATGTTTTCCTCCGTGGCTTCTCCTCCCGGTATTTCTCCGGTAATTTTACCTTCATACATAACTACAATTCTGTCACTCACATCCATGAGCTCTATCATGTCACTGGAAACAAACAACGTACTGACTCCTTGTTCGGAAAGGGTGTGCAGCAGCTTGTATATCTCCTCCTTTGCCTGTATATCAATTCCTCTCGTCGGTTCGTGCAGCAACAGCAATTTGGGTTTTTTCTTTAGCCATTTATTGAAAATTACTTTCTGCTGGTTTCCTCCTGATAAAACAGCTATGGGAACCTCGTGAGAAGGTGCCTTCACCGCAAGACTATTCATTCCTTCCTGGATTGACTTTTCTTCCATACTTTTTATAACAATTCCATACTTACTGATTTCTTTCAGGGTAATGAGTGTTAAATTATCTGCCACGGACATCGACCGAACCATCCCTTCCGTATCGCGGTCATCGGGAATGTATGCAATATCCCGTTTCATTGCTTCTTTGGGTGATATTATTTTAATTTCTTTTCCTTCCCAAAGATAACTCCCAGATAAGAAAGGATGAATTCCAAACATGGCTCTGATCAATTCTCGTTGGCCCTGTCCTTCCAGTCCGGCTACTCCTACTATTTCACCTTTTCTTATTTTCAGGCTGGCTCCTTTTATTTTCTTTCCTGTAGAAGCGTCTTTTATTTCTACTAAAGTTTCTGTCAACTCCTTTTTCCTTTTCGTAAATAAGCTGCTTTCTTCCCGTTCTCTTCCAACCATGGCACATACCAAATCGTCCTTGGTCACCTGTGAAACAGGAGAACGCAAGGTTAAATTTCCGTCTTTTAATACCACCACATCATCGCAGATTGCAAAAATTTCATCCAGTCTATGAG
>CAMJWQ010000225.1 GCA_946409475.1 uncultured Lachnospiraceae bacterium | reverse complement strand
TATAGGGCGTACGCCCGACATGAATAATGTGCCCGCCGAACAGTAAAAGGATGGTGATATTAAATTCGGGCACATTATGAATGGCATGGCTGAACTGTTACATAAAATACTATCAGCCATGCAGAAATGAGAGCGCAAATTGACCGTGAGTGCACGCACTCAAAGGACAATTTGTGCTTTCATTTCTATAGGGCGTACGCCCGACATGAATAATGTGCCCGCCGAACAGTAAAAGGATGGTTAAATTATTGATGTGCCTTTTCCAAGCTTTGCCATTAGTGTGTAAGGGGAAGCATGACGCTTGCTTTAAAATATCCCTTTTCAATAGAAAAATCCAGTATGCCGTTACATTTTTTGACGGAATTTTTGATTATCTTAATACCAAGGCCATGATTTGACTTATCCGGTTTAGTTGTAAGGAACTGAGGATTTGTCTCCATAACATTTTGGCTTACTTTATTGCTGATTTTGCATATAAGGTAGTTTTGAATACATTTTATCGAAATATGTATGTCGGGATTTTCTTCATTGCGGCTTGCATCAATAGCATTGTCGAGGAGGTTAAGCAGAATCGTACATAAGGTATCCTCGCTGACCGGCATTTGATTAGGAACCAGAACTTCTGTATATGTTTTAATATGAAACTTTTTTGCTTCTCTAACCTTTTTGTTCAATAAATAATCCATTAGCATATTGCCGGTTTGAATTTCGCTGATATCTGCCAGCTTCTCGCCGGTAACCTCTTCCAGATAGGAATCAAGCCGTTCATATTTTTTCTCTTTTAGAAGTGTCTGAATGAAAAAATAGTTATTTTTTAGTTCATGCCGTTCTTTTTTTATTTGTTCCTGCAGCTCAACTGAAAAACGATAACGGGCAAGCTGGGCTTTTTCCTGGGTCAGTGCTTCATCCAGCCTTTTCCTGTTCTCATAAGCACTAATAATCTGAGAAAAAAAATAGTAAATTATGGGGAGGTTAATCGCAATGCATCCTGCCAGTATTGGGCCGGTATACACCAGTAGTTTACGATTATTGGTTATAAGAATACTTATGAAGAGCATACTTATGGGAAAGAAAGTGGCAAGATAGTATTTCTTAGGTGCGATCTGTAAGGTGCTGGTCAGCTTTATCTTTCGAAATAAAACACTGAAGAAAAACAGCAGGACAAATAAAAGAAATGTTGTTAGCAGATCCCAGAATCGATAAACATCAGGCTGCATATAAATTTCATTAACATAAAGAGGAGAGCAGACCAGCTTATAAAGCTGGATGAAGCTCATATAAAAAGAAATATATATTAATTTGTAGGTCAGAGAATTCTTTAAACAGAAAAAAGCCCAGATAGATTCTATTACAATTGTGGACAGAAAATAAAACCAGTAAGGAGTAGACTGATTTTCAAGTATGAGATTGTTTGAAAATATATGCAGGGCTTTGAAGGAAAAAAAGATACCGGCATATGTGAAAGTACTAAGGAGTACATAATGCCATACCTTCAAATGATTATTTTTTGGCTTAAACAGCAAAAATAAAACATGGGATAAAAAAGCAAATACAATGATACCGTCCAGTTCTGTCTGTCGGAAAATATAATAGAACATATCTGAAATCTCCTGTATTTTATTGGCTGGTATTAAGAATAAGAAACTGTTTTTTCACATCCTCCAATTTACTTTTACTGACTGGTATTTCCATGTGATTAGATAGCTTTAAGCTGGTTCTGCCAATGTAGTAAATATATCTATAATTTACCAGGTAGCTCCGATGTACTTTAATAAAATGATAGTGAAGCAGCTGGGGTTCTAAATCCATAAACTTGCAGCGAAGAATGCTGGTACCGGTATTTGTTACTATGCAGCAGCATTTTCTTTGCGCCTCCACATAAAGAATCTGGTGTATTTCAAAGGAATAGATATCTCCTGATATAGGCACGGTAATCTGTATTACCTGTTTTTTCTGATTGTTCAGATGAGAGATCAGAGCATCTATTAGCAGCGGAAGCTGCTGATGGTAATGTCTTTTTCTTATAAAACGGAAAGGCTGGACTTCAAATGTCTGAAATACCAGTTCATCTTTATTAGAGATAAATATAACTAAAGATTCGGGAGCAACATTTCTAATGCGTCTGCAGAGTTCAATACCATCAATATCAGGCATTTCTATATCTAGAAAAATCATATCAAAGTGATAGTGTTCCTCAAACATGGATAAAAATCCAAATCCGGAAGAAAAAATATCAAAAGTGACATTGATAAGTCTTTCCCTAAAAGAATTGGCAAGGGTGTTTTTCAAATGAGATAAAATTTCCGGCTCATCTTCAACAATAGCTGCATGAAACATAATGATAATCCTCCTGTACCTTATTATGCTCTGCTGTAAGTATACCATAACCTTTACTATTGCAGGATGCAATTCGTACCGCATTTTGTCATTTCGTACCATTTTTTAAAAATTCGGAAGAAATAAGGTATAATTTCATAAAATACCATAGGCGAAAGGGAGAAAATTATGGAAGAGCAAAAATACAAAGGAAAAGGCAAAAAAATCACTGTTATATGGTTGGCAGTACTGGCTTTATTGCTTATAGTGACGGTTACGGTGAATATTGTACTGACAGGTCCTCTTTATACGGTAATGAACATGTATTTTGGAAAGGGAGATGTGGTAATTAAGAACAAGGAAGCAGGCGCATCCTTAAATACACAGTATTATAAATCTGATTATGCGAGTGAAGAAGAATTACTGTCTGCGAGTCAGGAGCTTGCAAAAAGCATTGAAGGAGAGGGTATTGTACTTCTTAAGAATGAAGGAGATACACTGCCTTTAAAAGAAAATGAAAAAAATGTTTCTTTTTTTGGAAGAACCAGTGTAGATCCTATTTACACAGGAGCAGGAAGCGCGGCAACGGAAAGCTCACCACTTGATTACAAAACAGCATTTGAAAATCGCGGATTTAAGGTGAACGGTTCCTTGTACGATTTTTATGCCAATCATGAAATTTCAACGAAGGTGATGAAAACGACCATGCAGACAGGTATGGGTCCCATGGATGTGGAATATACAGGCCGTGGTTTTATTTCGTCTATGGGAACAGCCATGTTCGTAAACGATATTATAGCTGAGGTTCCTGTAAGTGATTATCCGGAAGCATTGCAAAATTCTTATGCGGAATATAATGGCGCAGCAATAGTATTTATCGGCCGTGTGGGAGGTGAAGGCTGTGATCTTCCTACAAACATGGGTGAGCATGCACAAAGAGAAGAGGATAGAGATAATACGTATCTGGAATTAAGCAGTATTGAAAAAGAAATGCTTTCTTATGTGAAGGGACAAAAGGATGAAGGCAGATTTAATAAAATTGTAGTGATCTGCAATACGGCAAATGCTATGGAGCTGGGATTTTTAGAGGATGAGGCTTACGGTATTGATGCTGCCATTTGGGCAGGATGCACCGGTGATCAGGGAGCAGCTGCTGTTGCAGGTGTTCTTGATGGAGAAATAAATCCTTCCGGCAGACTTGTAGATACTTATGTGTATGATCTCACACAAGATCCTGCTTACCAGAACTTTGAAGATACGTACTACAGTAATGTGGATGGCAGTATTGGAGGATATGAATCAGGCAGTTTCAATGAATATGAAGAAGGTATTTATGTCGGATACCGTTATTATGAAACGGCAGCAGCAGAAGCACAGGCCGGTAACTATGAAGGATTTGACTATAACAGTGCCGTTCAGTATCCTTTTGGATATGGACTTTCCTATTCTGATTTTTCTATGGAATTTGATGGCACACCCACTTTGCAGGATGGAGTCTTAACATTTCCGGTTAAGGTGACAAACATTAGCGATACATATTCAGGTAAACAGGTAGTTCAGTTATATGCGGAAGCTCCATACACCCCAGGGGAAACAGAAAAAGCAAAGGTTGTTCTTGCGGCATTTGGAAAGACGGATCTACTCGCTCCGGGGCAGAGCCAGAGCCTGACACTGACTGTAAAGGATGAAGATCTGGCATCTTATGATTATAAAAACCAGAGCTGTTACGTTCTTGATGCCGGAAGCTATAAATTCTATTTAAGTGAAAATGCACATAGCTGGAATACGATTGATGAAACTGATATCGGTAAGTATTTTGAAATAACATTAAATGAAGTGATCTATAATGGTGAGAATGGCAGAACATCTGATCTTGTGGCAGCCACCAATCAGTTTGATGAGGTATCAGCTGTTTTTGTTGACGAAGCCAAAGAAGGAGCGCCTTTAATTATGTCAAGAGCTGACTTTGCAGGTACATTTCCCACTGCACCCACTAGTGCAGATATACAGGCGGAAGAAAGTATAAAGACAGAATTAGAGACCAATTTTGCTGAAGATAAGGATGAAATTTTGGGTAATGTCCGGGGAAGTAAGGTATATACGGAAGAAATGCCCGCTACAGGAGCAGCAAATGGTATCAGTCTTATAGATTTACGTGGTGCAGACTATAATGATGAAAAGTGGGAACTTCTGTTAGACGAGCTTAATATGGATGATGTGGCCAATATGCTGGCAAACGCCGGCTTTAATACGGCAGAACTTTTAAACATCGGAAAACCGGCCACCCTGGATTATGATGGACCCATGGGATGGTCAACGTGGGTTACTGCTAGTGGTAAAGAGGCTGTTTGCCTTGGTTTCCCGGCCGAAGAAGTGCTTGCAGCCACATGGAATGAGTCACTGGCCTATGATATGGGGCTGATGATTGGGGAACAAGGTCTATATAATGGATTTAACGGATGGTATGCTCCTGGTTTAAATACCCACAGAAGTGCTTTTGGAGGAAGAAATTACGAGTATTATTCGGAAGACGGACTGCTGGCAGGTATGATGGCAGCTAAAGAGGTATCCGGTGCAATGGAAAAGGGTGTTTATAGTTATTTGAAACATTTCGCGCTGAACGACAAAGAGGATGGACGTAATGGAATGGCTGTATTTGCCAATGAGCAGGCAATTCGTGAAATATACTTAAAACCTTTTGAATTATGTGTAAAAAATGCTGCGGCAACTGTTTTCTATAATAATGAAGAGGGAGAATTAGTTTCGAAAGAAATGAATGGCTGTACGGCAATTATGAGCTCATATAATAGAATCGGTACCAAATGGAGCGGAGGCACCTATGCTCTGATGACACAGATTTTAAGAAATGAATGGGGATTTGAAGGGATGGCAATATCTGATTACTTCGGAGGAAGTTCATACATGGACTCTGATGAAGGCTTGCGTGCCGGAAACGATGCCCTGCTAAATACCTTTGCAAATGGTGCCCTGACAGATTCATCGTCAGCTACGGCAGTAAGCGTCATGAGAAATGCGGCAAAAAATGTGCTGTACACTGTCGCTAACAGTAATGCCATGCAGGGAGTGGCCTCCGGTGTGACGATCGGCTATAAATTAGCCGGATGGCAGAAAATACTTATTGCAGGAGATGTGACTGTCGGAATTGTTATTATACTTAGTTCTGCAATAATGATTAAGAAAAGAAAACAACGTCACACTTTAGAAAAATAATAATGTATTTATAGTATGGCAAGGATATCTTTTGCTGAATCAAAGGATATCCTTGTTACTGTATCAGCTATAATAATCTCAGGTAATTTTGGAACACGCAAGTAATTTTGAACTCAAGTAAAAATACCCTTGACAGACAAATATTTTAATGATATTATGTAAATCCACTGGTCAAACTAAAGAAATATTCCAGTGTAAGAAATTTAAAAAAGTTATTGACAAATAATACAAAAAATGATATCCTATAAAAGTTGTCGGCCAAAACAAAAAGGTCGAAAAACAAGCAAGAAAGAACCAAAAGGACCTTGATAACTGAACAGTGTTACAAC
>CAMJWQ010000224.1 GCA_946409475.1 uncultured Lachnospiraceae bacterium | reverse complement strand
CTCCTGGGAATTTCATGTTCACTTCATATTCGCACTAAAAAATCAATGGCCCCTTCATATCAAGACTTTCTTTCACTCCAACATGTATTACCTTATTCTTATAGTTATTGCCAAGCAGATAATATCGCAAACTATCTCTGTCTTCATCAATAATTTCCTCAAGAATAATCTGCAATTGACGTAACTGTGTTGCATCCAAAATACATTCAAATACAGAATTCTGGACTCGATAACCATAATTAACACATTGCTTCGCAACTCTTCTAAGACGTTTTTTCCCGCCCTCACTTTCCGTATTCACATCATATGTAATTAAAACCAACACAATTTTCACCTACTTCCATAAAAAAGGGGGATACTCATCCAAATCTCCTCTAATATATCTGGCCAACAGTAATGCCTGCACATAAGGAACCATTCCCCATTCAATTTTTTCTTTCAAAAACGGATGTACAATCTGATCCTGCTTTTTACTCTGCCAGGCAGACATTACTCCCTTTATGGTTTCTTCCGTCATAACAATAGCACCATTTTCTTTTTCATAAAAGCCGCCTGCATTTATCATTCGTTTATTGATCATTGTCAATACAAATCGGTCTGCTAATACCGCTCTTAATTCTTCCATTAAATCCAGTGCAAGGGAAGCCCGCCCCGGCCTATCCGTGTGCATAAACCCCACATATGCATCCAAGCCCACTGTTTCTAATGCCGATTTACACATACTCATTAATAGTGCATAAGAAAAGGATAATAAAGCATTCACTTTGTCTAGGGGCGGCCTTCTATTACGCTTATCAAATTGAAAGCTTTCCTTTTGCTGAAGAATCATATCATCAAAAACAGAAAAATATACCGATGCCGCTTCCCCCTCTATTCCTCGTAATTGGTTCATATTTTCTGCTTTGCTTACATTCTGGAGGGAATTAGAGAGAAAATTGCTCTGCATTTTTAGCTTTTCCGTATCCAGACGAAGTGAATAATCCCGAACTGCCCGTTCAATTACCCATTTCGTGTTATAAATTTTTCCCACCATCATATTTTTTGCTATTGCTAAGGATCTCTCCTTTTGATCGGAAATTCTGTACTGCTCCTTACGAAGCGTGACATTGCCCTTTGTCTCGCCGCATATAGTCGCAAGAAACCTTCCACTCGCCGATAAAAAGGTAAGTGCTATATTCTTCTCTGCGCAATACCCCATCAATCGTGGACTCGCTCCGGTAAATCCCATAGTCACAACGCTATCAATATTATGAAGGGGAACCCGGCCAAGCTCACTTTCCTTTAATTTCACAACAATATTCTCTCCATCCAAAGAAAGGTAACAATCAGAATTGGATATGTATAACGTATTTAACAGTCGCTTCATACATCCTCCTCCCCTATTGTCCTATTAATATACTCTCGTACCGAGCCTCCGGAACTTAACTGAGGCAGACATACATTTTTCAGCGAACAGGCATTGCAGCGTTTGGCCCTTTTCACCTTCGGTGTATGCCTTCGTTCAAACATTTCATGCATTTCTGCAAACATATCTTTTACCTTTTTACGAAGTTCTTCATTAATCAGTACCTCCGCCCTCCTACGTACCTCATGATAATATAAATATCCCACAGGAATGCGGCAGCACAGCATCTCCTCCAGACACATAGCTTGAGCCGCTAATTGCAGCACATCTACATCTTCTTCCTTTTCCTTTCCCTTTTTATATTCAATGGGAATAACTTCATAAAGTCCCTCTTTTCCGAAAAGAGCAACGCCCTCCTTGCATTTATGAAACTCCACTACATCACATTCTCCGCTGGCTCCCAGAGATGCCGAATAAATCGGCATTCCCCTTGAGATAAGGATATTTTTTCTTTTTTCATCAAAGAGCTTATCATGGACTCTTTGATGCACCAGATTTCCCTCCACCGTACGGACATTTTCCTCCCATTGTTTTTCAATATGTATCAGCGCCCATTGACGTCTGCAAAAAGCATAGTGCTGAATACCGGAAAGCATCAAATAATCTTCTTCCTTATAGTCCATCGTATTCCTCGCATATAAGACCCGGAAGCTCATGCAGCACAACCTTATAATCATCCTCTAACGTATCTTTAGGCCGGGTTGGATTTCCGTCAAAGGTGACCTCCACACAATTATGCACTTTGGCTGCGGAGTATTGTCCAAGCTTATTATTATGGCGGAACCAATATAATTTTTCTACACACATGGATCCTTCCGGACGCGCAGAAGAACTGTCATTTACAAATAAAGTGCGAATTGCTTCTTTGGTCTTTTCCGCATCTTCCTCACTAAATCCCGTTAATTCCGCTAACTGCACATTAATACTGCCTTTTAACAGATATACGCCAAAATCAACCCGGTGCTTCATTCCCATGGTATCGGAACTTTTTTTCTCCTTGGTCTCACTATTTACACTTTTCGTAATTTGTGTACTTGTTATATCAATGGTTTCTACACTGAAGGCAGGCTGTATTGATACCGGACCTCTGACTCCAACAGATACTCCTGTGCTCTTTTCTCCCTTAAAAGCGAATACCTGCCCAAAGCTCCTGACATCTATCCAGGCTTCACATGCTGCCTTAGCATATTTATTTTTGTCCTTTTCTTTCTCTGCCGTCTTTAAATTAGGATTGCCGTCAGCTCTGTCATGAAGACTGCTATACCCATCTACATTTTTATCATCAGACTGTACGAAAATAGCTTCACCCATATCTAACAGGCGGTTTCTAATCTTTCTCTTGATACACACATCGGATATTTCACCCAAGCCCTTATAGGTTTTTCTGGGCAAGTTACCATTTAAAGGATCCCCATTGGGATTTGCATTTTTACAGGTTATAATTGCTACAAAATCAATTTTATTTTGAAGTACTGACATAATTTTTTCCTCCCACTTCTCTTATTTCGCTGTTATCTTCTTTATCCCGGCCTTGCTTTTCTTCTTGCTTATCTTCCTTTTTCCGATAGATATCATGCTGTTGGGAATAAAATCCCAACAGCATTCTTCCGTCCAAATATCTCGCTGTCAGAAATTCCTCTTCCTTTATCTTTATGCTGATCTCTCCCATTATACCCTGATACCAGTACGCCTTCGGACCAAGCTTCGCAAGGTAAGGTACCAACCGCTTATTCAGAATCTCCCAGGTCTGGCACGGATGCTCCATAAACTTAGTAAAATAGCGTATGGCATTAGTCTCTCTCCTTCTTTGATCTTCTTCATTAAAGGTACTTTTTTCCAAAGCATCTGCCACTGCCAATAACCTTCCGCATAAATAGGGCAGGCTTTCTTCGTTTTTATTTAGCTCCACCGTCCACTCCTCCTTTTCATTTTTTTCTCCATAATACTTTTTCAATAAAGCACAGCAAATTGTTACTACTTTTAACCATGAGTAATAATTTTTGTAATTTTGGGGATGGCAGGCATTTCTATATGCCGCATTCACAATATCCCGCGGAAGACCTGCCCTATCGATAATGCAATGCAGCAGCCGTTCCACCATGTTTTTTTGCAGCTTCTCGTCTGCCTCCAGGTAATTCGTCCTTTCCACACCAAAGGCGGCTAATACAATATCCTTGAGGGAAGGTGCGCCATAAAACTCTATTACTTTCTTATCCTCCGAAAGTTTATACCGGTGGAGCCATGCGCAAGTGGTATGCCAATAGTACAGATTATCTAACAGCTCATTTTGGCGCTCCTCCCGGTAAAAGGTAACCGCCATCCTGCCGGTCGTAGCCGCATCAATACCCATAATGGCGACCTTATCATAGTAATCCGGCCTGGCCTGATAGCCTGACATATAATTCAGCAACTCCGTTGCAAATTTCTTTGCCGTACAAGGAACCGGCCGGCCTTCTGTTTGACCAAATAACGCCTCTGCACTGTCTTCATCAATCTTAGGAATTTCATATCCCTTGGGATTCCAGGCAACATATACTCTGCCGCCGTAATTACGCCCCTGATTTTTAATCAGCCACTTTAAGGCATTGTGCGCTCCCTGGGATACCTCATAGCTGATACCTGCCGCTTCCTCTGCGCTTAAAAATCTCCCCCTGAAGGTATAGCCGGAGGTATCGTTTGCCGAAATCAGCTTTGCCATATCTCCCGTATTTCTAAGCTTACTGGAATGGTTCACGGAAAGACTGCTCTTTTTTCCCAGTACATAGCAAAGATCCTGTTCTTCTCTTTGGCTTTGATAATACCGGATATAATTTTCCTGCAATTTCTTATCCTGCCACAGAGCAGCCTTATTGTTTCCTTTTGATGTAAAACCAATAATCCGAAACCTCACAAAGGCATCGCTTTGATCTCCCGGCAGCCGTTTAAAAATTTCCGGTTCGTTTTTCTTATCGGGATATTTCTGATAAAGCTTCCCGTTATCATCACAATGCAATATCTTACTCTTTACCAAATCTTCTATCAATGTACCTTTGCTTAGATAATGATATAATATCTGCACTTTTGGATTCGCATATTCCGATTCACACCAGGCTGCCAAATCCTCCATGTATTCCTGATGAAAAGAATCTCCTTTGGTTCCTCCGTACTTTGTATAATCTCCCGCCACATACTGCAGCTTGTCCATAAGAGGATGGTTCACCGGGTGAGATCCTGACCTTCCCGCGGATTTTTCCGTACAGGGTATTAACGTTTCCGCATCCTCCTTTGGCACCACACCGGCACCGACAAATTCGCTGCATTCATTAATAGTTACCTCTATTTGAGCCTGCTGCATCGTATGGGCGATTGGAATAAGCTCAGGAAATAAACCGGATTTCGACATGTTTTCATAGGTTTCATATAACGTGCTTAACCAGCTCATACCACTCCTCCCTCATCACCATCCAGCAATTCTGCCTCCTGAAGCCCTGAAAAGTTGATTCCTGGTAAAAAGGTCTTCATCTCCATTTTGCGTATTTCCTTAATTATGGTACAATCTTCTGGTCTGCAAAATTCGATTACTCCATTTACCATTTTGGGATTCCAGAACCTTGCGTACAGCATACGTTTTCCATTCTCATCCGGATAGGAGAAGCTGTGAAACTGTAATCCGAAGGCCATTTCTCCATATTCATCATAGAAGCCTTTCTGCTGGTCAAATTCGCAAGGCTCAACATAGGCTCCGCATTCTCTTGTACCCAAAAAAATGTCCCTTCTTCCGCCCTTGGCAAGGCAGCGTTTTGCTACGAAATAGTGCTTATTATCATTGAAATCCTGAGCCAGATCAGACCGGTTTGTATTCCATTCAAAATGTGCCTTGACCACATAGGATACGTCCCGTAAATAGGTAACATAGCTAAGATCATTTCCGCCTCCATATTTAATGGGGCGTATTCCCTTTGATTCGGTTTGAATAGGTTTTAAAATCCGTACCCTGTCAATTTTCCATTTAATAGACGGCTTCCAATATATGCTCTCAGTAATGCCCACCAAGGCTTGGTAAGTGGGTACAAATAATGAAGTTTTTTCTCCTCCTATTTTGGTTACCGGATCGGTAAACAAAGCATAGTTTCCATACACACAATAGGTAATTGCATTTTCCATTCCTTTCTCCTTTCTTTTTTTATTTAAACAGAGATGATTTAGGCTATTACCTAAATCACATGCTGATCTTTGCTTAATAGAATCATTGCCTGCTTATAAATACGTTTTTCTTTTCTTAGTTGGCGAATTTCTTTTTGCAACAAACGATTATCTTCTTGCTGCTCCCATCCCAAATTTTGACAATGGTTCTTATTTACTTCCTTATTCCTCATAAAATTATTTCTTCTAATATAGAATTTTTTATACAAAATATCATTTCCAGTTTTTTCATGATATACCTATTTTTTATATATGTCAAGTATTGTTTTGATTTTTACAGTGATTTTTTATTT
>CAMJWQ010000223.1 GCA_946409475.1 uncultured Lachnospiraceae bacterium | reverse complement strand
ACCATAAGTGACTTAGAAGAAATGCTTAAGCTATATGCTCAGGCAAGAGACTTTATGAAAAGGAACGGGAATCCTGCCCAATGGGGTAATAATTATCCTGAAAAAGCACTGCTTGAAGAAGATATTAAAAATAAGAACAGCTACGTTTGTGTTGATGAGGGTGAAATTACCGGTACATTTTTTTACACGGAAGGCATCGAACCGACTTACATTCGTATCTATGAAGGCAAGTGGCTGAATGATGAGCCTTATGGTTTTGTACATAGAATAACCTCCGGTATAGGGAAACGGGGTGTGGCTTCCTTTTGCCTGGACTGGTGCCTGGAAAAAAGCAGAAATGTAAGAATAGACACCCATCGAAATAATATTCCCATGCGGAATCTGTTAAGAAAAAAGGGATATCTGCAGTGTGGTATCATTTATCTGGAAAATGGTGATGAAAGGATTGCTTTTCAAAAAAAGCGGGTGAGTATTTATGGGTAATTGTATATGGCCGGGAAATAATCCGATTATGCAGCAGTATCATGATAAGGAGTGGTGCGTTCCCGTTTTTGATGATTCCTATCTTTTTGAGATGCTTACCCTGGAAGGTGCCCAGGCAGGATTATCCTGGCAAACAGTGCTGAATAAAAGGAATTCCTATAAACAGGCTTTCCATGATTTTGATATCAGATACTGTTCTCAACTAAGTGATGAACAGCTGGAAGAAATCAGAACGCAATATGATGTGATTAAAAATTCATTAAAGCTGAAATCGGTAAAAAGCAATGCCCGGGCAATCATGAGGATACAATCGGAATGGGGAAGCTTTTCCGGGTTTCTGTGGAGTTATGTAGATCATAAGCCGGTGATTAATAACTGGGAATCCGAATCCCAGGTACCGGCACAGACACCTTTGTCTGAGCAAATTAGTAAGGATTTGAAAAAAAGAAAATTTACCTTTGTAGGGCCTGTCATTATCTATTCCTTTATGCAGGCTGTGGGAATGGTGGATGACCATATAAAGACCTGCCCTTATCATACAATGAATAAATGCCTGAAGATGTCGTAAATTCACGAATTAGTTTTTCCCTAAATAGAAGACAGCAGATTAGTAAGGGGAAATAGACACAAAAAAGTGTAATAATATCTTAGCTGATATCGAACAGATTATATATTTTTGTATATTATATTAAAAAACGATATAAGATGTGAAAGATAATGATGTATCATTCAGGATATTACTATGCACAAAGTGCAAATAACAGAAGAATTAATAACCGGGAGGTAATTGCCGCTTTGGTCAAGGGAGGTCCTTTAGCACCTCAAATAAATGGCATGGTTACCTTTGAGAGTGTGCCCGGCGGTACAAAAGTCACGGCAGCTATTTACGGGCTTCCGCCTTATTCTCCCGCTCAAAATGGAGAGGCCCAGATAGGACCCTTCGGTTTTCATCTTCATGAAAACGGCAGCTGTGAAGCAGGCAACCCCGAGGCTCCTTTTGAAGCGGCCGGGCAGCATTGGAATCCGGATAATCAGCCTCATGGAAACCATGCAGGAGATTTTCCCGTACTTTTTTCCAATGACGGATTCAGCAGAATGTGTTTTTTTACCAATCGGTTTCAGCCTGAGGATGTGATAGGAAAAACCGTTATCATACATCAAAGCCCCGATGATTACAGAACTCAGCCTGCAGGAGATTCGGGAAAGAGACTGGCATGCGGATTAATTGATTATATGGAAGCTATGTATTAGACTGTGATGGAAATGAATAAAATACGCTTTAAGTAAATGCGTCTCGTATAGAGACGCGTTTTCTATGAATCCGGATACACACAGGATTATAAGCGGGGTATTGATAATATAAAAAAATAAATGAGGTGGAATCATGATAAATATTAAGGGAAAAAAAATACTGGTAACCGGCGCGGACGGATTTATCGGCTCCCATCTGGTTGAAAAATTATATAAAGACGGAGCAAATGTAAAAGCCCTGTCCTGCTATAATTCCTTTAATTACTGGGGGTGGCTGGAGGAAACAGACTGCCTTAAGGAAATAGAAGTGGTGAACGGTGACATCAGAGACAGTGCATTTTGCAGAGCCATCGTCCGAAATGCGGATATCGTATATAATTTAGCTGCTCTGATTGCCATTCCTTATTCCTATACCGCACCTGACAGTTATGTGGATACCAATGTAAAAGGGGCGCTGAATATCTGCAGTGCCGCAAGGGATTATGACGTCACCAGGGTGATACAGATGTCTACCAGTGAGGTTTACGGTACGGCCCAATACGTACCCATAGATGAAAATCATCCCCTGCAGCCCCAATCACCCTATAGTGCCAGTAAGATAGGTGCGGACGCCGTAGCTATGAGCTTTTACCATGCCTTTAACCTTCCCGTTACGATTGCCAGGCCCTTTAATGCCTATGGTCCCCGGCAGTCTGCCAGAGCGGTTATTCCTGCCGTCATCACCCAGATAGCTTCCGGGGCCTCTTCTATTAAACTGGGTGATATTACACCAACCAGAGATTTCAGCTATGTAGGGGATACCTGTAAAGGCTTAACCATGCTTGGCCAGTGTGATGAAGCAGTCGGAGAAATCTGTAACATAGGAACAGGCTTTGAAATCAGTATTGCGGAAACGGTAAATAAAATAAAGGAGATAATGAACAGCAATATAGAAACCATAACGGATGATAAACGAATGAGACCAAAAGGAAGTGAGGTTCGCCGTCTGTGGTGTGATAATTCGAAATTAAAAAAGTTAACCGGATTTCATCCGGATTATACTTTAGAAGATGGATTGAAGCTTACCATCGACTGGTTTACGCAAAGTAAAAATTTAAGCAAATATAAAGCGGAAATTTATAACGTATAGGGATTCCTGTTATTTATAGGAAATTAAGGATGAAAAATAAGGCATTTTCACCAGGAAAATTTGTCGAAAATATGATGAAAAGAATAAAATTGCAAAAACAGTGTCAGAACAGGAAAAGAAACATAATATACTGTATAAATAAATTTACGTGGTGAAGAGTATGAAGGTAGTAATTCTTTGCGGTGGAAAGGGATTGCGGTTAAAAACCGATAATGACAGTATCCCAAAGCCGTTAGCCATGGTAAAGGGAAAACCCATTATTTGGCATATAATGAAACAATACAGTAAATTCGGGTTTCATGAGTTTATTTTAACCCTGGGGTATAAAGGAGAAAAGATCAAAGAATATTTTATGAATTATGAATGGCTGAATTTTGATTTTGAAAAGGATTACGGCCAAAATAAAATTAATCTGTTACAACAGCCGGAAAATTGGAAGATCACCTTTATCGATACGGGAACTAATACTATGACCGGAGGCAGAATTAAAAGAATTGAGAAATATATTGATACGGATACCTTTATGATGGCCTATGGGGACGGCTTAGCGGATATTAATATACCGGAACTGCTGCAATATCATAAGCAAAAGGGTAAGGTAGCTACGGTAACGGGAATAGAGAGAAAAAGTCTGTATGGTATCCTGACGGTCCGTGACGGAATTGCAGAAAGCTTCGAGGAAAAAACAAAGCTGGAAGGTATTGTTAACGGGGGATTTTTTGTTTTGAATAAAGGCATTTTTAATTATATAGATAATAATGATAATTGCATCTTTGAAAAACAACCCATGGCTAAAATCGCAGATGAGGGTGAGCTGGCCGTTTATCCCCATAAGGGGCAATGGATAGCCATTGATACTTATAAGGATCTGCTGGAAGCAAACAAAAGCTGGAGGGTTCAGGATTTCTGACAAAAGGGGGATATAAAATTGTTTAAGCTTATACTTAACAGGATGAGCAGCTTAACCAAAGCCATAAAAAACAGGCTGCGGGCTATGGTTCGAAAGAAAGAAAACATGCTCAAACAGCGCCGGGACAGAAGTAATAAAAGCATGGATAATTTAATAACGACCCAGTGGGTCCGGGTTGAACAGGCGGAGCGTAAGGAAACCCGTCATTTTTGCACGATGACCGGAAAAGAATATCTCTTAAAGGTGTTGGCCATGTACCATTCACTCCAAAGCGTTACGGATCAGTTTATATTATATATTTGCTGCATGGATAATATCAGCTGCCGCTTACTCAGCGCCTTACAGTTGCAGCATGCAGTTTTTTTCCCATTGGCGGACATGGAGGATCCGGAGCTGCTTTCCGTTAAAGGCCAAAGGAAGATCAATGAATACTGCTGGACCCTGAAAGCACCTCTTATCCGGTATGTGCTGGATCGGTATCAGGTCGGAGAGGTTATTTATTGTGACGGAGATCTGTACTTTTTTTCAGATCCGGAGAAAATTTATGAGGAATGGGGAAATGATGATGTTTTTTTGTGCCCCCAGAGAGATCTTGCCTGGGTTGAAAATATGTACGGGAAATTCCAGGCCGGACTGGCGGGCTTTAAGAATACGGACAATTCCTTAGCATGTTTACAGTATTGGAGAACGAAATGCATAGAATGGTGTTATTCCTATGTGGATACACAAACGGACCGGTATGGGGACCAGAAGTATCTGGACCAGATGCCGTTTTTATTTTCAGGGGTTAAAGTTACGGGAAATTTAGGAGTTGATGCTGCCCCCTGGAACTGCATTTACAATAACAATTACAATATTTACGAAAAGGACAGGGAAATCTGCATAGAGAAAGATAAGCTTCTGGTTTTCCATTTTGCAACGATTGCCGTCTACAATGAATCTGAATTTGACTTATGGAGCTTTAATTATATACCAATGAGCAAAATCATCATGAATAAAGTATACCTGCCGTATTTATCAACCATAAGGGAATGTATCAATATGGTAAGAAAAATAAACGGAGAGATCATATATTCCTTATTTAACCCCGGTCCGCCAAGTGATGCAAAGACATACTACCGGTATCAGCCTTTAAAATTTATGCTTGAAACAGAGGATGATACAAAATTTTTCTGCACCTTAATAAGCGGAGAATACCTGATAAAAGGTCTGGCATTTTATCATTCGCTGGCAAAGCATGTTGAAAAATTTCGTTTATGGATATGTTGTGTTGATGAAACCAGTTATTTTATTTTAAATAACTTAAATCTTACTAATGTTATTTTAATAGCCTTATCTGAGATTGAGGATGACAGTTTGAAATCGGTAAAACCGGGCAGACAGCTGCATGAGTTCTGCTGGACCCTGAAAGCACCGCTGGTTCAATATGTATTAAGCAATTATGATGTTGATCATATTATTTATTGTGATGCGGATCTATTTATTTTTTCAGATTTGAATCCGGTATATGAGAGCTGGAAAGGTCATTCTGTCTTTCTATGCAGGCAAAGAGACAGTTATGAATTTGAAAAAACCCACGGCAGTTACCAGGCAGGGTTTATCGGATTCAGAAATGACAGGGAATCCCATAAAATATTGGCATGGTGGAGGGAAAAATGTGTCAATTGGTGCTTTGATATTCTCCAGCCCGAATTTGAAAGATGGGGTGACCAAAAATATCTGGATAGCATTCCTATGCAGTTTTCCGGTATTAAATTGGATGATCATAAGGGCATTAACGCTGCTCCCTGGAATGTGGTATTCAATAATGATTACCGGGTATCGGCGGTAAATGATAAGGTATATATCGACGAGGAATTATTAATTATGTTTCATTTTGGCAGCATGTTATTTTATAACGAGAACGAATTTGATTTATGGAAATTAAGGCCTCTTACCTTTGATGCAAATGTCATTGTTAACATTTATCTGCCCTATTTGAAAGCGGTAAAAGAGTCGATTCAAAAAGCAATGCCCTACAGCAATAGTATGAAAGAAAAACTGTTTATTAATAAAGCCTTAAAACCGCCGGTAAATTTTTTGTATTTTGCCGATATCATAAACTCATAAATTTCAGAAATACTTTGTTGTTTTACTT
>CAMJWQ010000222.1 GCA_946409475.1 uncultured Lachnospiraceae bacterium | reverse complement strand
TGTATTTTGCGTTTGTTGTGTTTAAGTTTCTGTTTTATTTTTTTATGAATTTGATTTATATTTTTATTTATTGACATATAAAAAATATCATGATACATTTGAGTTAGTTGATAATGAAAAATGCGATGATGAGGAATAGTATTTGTATTCTTGATTTCAGAAAGCTGTTGGTTGATGTGAAACAGTAGACAGGATACTTAGAACTCGCCTCTGAGCGGTTGCCCCAAATTCTTACGGAAAAGTAGGCGCAGACGGAAACCCGACCGTTATCCTGGGAGGATATAAGGCTGAATATGATTTAGTCCGTATCTTATGAGAGTATGAATGAGAATTCATAAATTAGAGTGGTACCGCGCAAGACCTTTAGGCCTTTCGTCTCTATATGCATATATTTTGCATGGAGATGAAAGGCTTTTTTGTCGTATACGTCCTAATTCGGCTCACAAAGCAGCCAAGTCCCTCATAAGTGAGGGATATAGGGAGTTGAGTGCGGACTTGTCCGCCTTGTTCTCGTATAGGTGCAGGTACAGGATATAACACGCTCCGCAATGGTTATCAAAATATAAATGAAAAAGGAGATCATATTATGAAGAACTATCAAAAGTATACCAGATTATATCATTTACCGCCGGTTTCCGGCTTTGAATGGACCAAAAAGGATTATATTGATAAAGCGCCCGTATGGTGCAGCGTTGACTTACGGGACGGTAATCAGGCGTTGATTGTTCCCATGAGCCTGCAGGAAAAAATAGATTTTTTTAAAATGCTTGTAAAGATTGGATTTAAGGAAATCGAAATCGGATTTCCGGCGGCTTCGGAAACGGAGTATCAATTTGCCAGAGCATTGATAGAACAGGATTTAATACCCGATGATGTTACGATACAGGTATTGACACAGGCAAGGGAGCATATTATCAGAAAGACCTTTGAAGCTTTAAAAGGGGCAAGGAAAGCAGTGGTTCATCTTTATAACTCTACCTCCGTAGAGCAAAGAGAGCAGGTCTTTCATAAGTCCAGGGAAGAAATCCTTCAGATAGCCGTTGACGGGGCTTTGATGTTAAAGGAACTGGCAAAAGAAACGGAGGGCAATTTTTTATTTGAGTACAGTCCGGAAAGCTTTCATGGTACGGAAGTGGAGTATGCTTTGGAGGTATGCAATGCGGTTATTGCTATTTGGCAGCCTACTGCGGAAAAGAAAGTAATCATTAATATTCCTGCCACGGTGGAAACGGCAATGCCTCATATTTATGCTTCACAAATAGAATATATGTGCAGTCACTTAAATTCCAGAGAAAATATTATTGTTTCCTTACATCCCCATAATGACCGGGGCTGCGGAGTGGCAGATGCCGAGCTCGGGGTATTGGCCGGTGCCGACCGGATTGAAGGTACTTTGTTCGGTAACGGAGAACGGACAGGAAATGTAGATATTGTAACTCTTGCCATGAATTTATTTTCTTATGGAGTAGATCCTAAGCTGGATTTTACCGATATGCCTTATATTTGCCAAAATTATGAAGAATTTACAGGAATGAGGGTGTATGAAAGAAATCCTTACAGCGGCGCCTTGGTGTTTGCTGCTTTTTCCGGCTCCCACCAGGATGCCATTGCCAAGGGTATGCAATGGAAAAACGATTATCAGACTCCGCATTGGAAGGTTCCCTATCTGCCCATTGATCCTCAGGATGTGGGAAGAAACTATGATGCCGATGTAATCAGGATTAACAGTCAGTCCGGTAAAGGCGGAGTGGGATATATCTTAGAACAAAAATACGGATTGTATCTGCCGGCTAAAATGCGTGAGGCTATGGGCTATACGGCAAAGAATGTTTCCGATAAAGCCCATAAGGAATTATCTCATGATGAAATTTTTAAGGTTTTTAAAGATAAATATGAAGATATCACAAGTCCACTGAATATCACGGAATGTCACTTTAAGCAAAATGATGGAATTGAAGCCACGGTTACGGTAAACTACAATAATGACATTAAGATATGCCGGGCCTGCGGAAACGGCCGCTTAGATGCAGTCAGCAATGCCTTAAGGGATGGAATTGGAATGGATTATACCTTGATTACCTATCAGGAACACGCATTGGAAAAAAGCTCAAAATCAAAAGCCATTGCTTATGTAGGTATAGAGGATGGGAATAATCATGTTGCCTGGGGTGCCGGCGTGAACCCCGACATTATCAAGGCCTCTATCCAGGCATTGGTTACGGCAATCAATAATATGTTAGAAGGCGTATCCGAATAATTTGAAGTATTTACAGTATGCAAAAGCAGTAAATTCATTGCATCCCCAGGCTTTCAAAAATATTAACCTGGGGATATACTGAAATATGGCAGTTAATGCCGGAATACTATACGGACTTTTATTTAAAAGTAATAAGTTTATGATATGATTTCGTATGAAAAACATAAGATATCTAACATGAATGGACAAAAATGTTGAAAAATGTTGAAAAGAATAGAATTGTGGCAGACGATGTGTTAATATTTATTTAATAAAACTAAATTTAGAGGTGGGGCCCATGTCTAAGAAAAAAAATTCTCTTAAATTACTGCAATCCATTAAATTTAAAATACTGATTCCTGTAATTTTATGTACTATTATATGCATAACGGCTATTATTTCTTTTCTTTTATCAATTGCCAAAAATCAAATAATAGATATGACGAAGGATAATATACTTAACTTAGCCGAAGCTTACGGAGGGCTTCTTGATTTATCCCTGAGCAGCGGCAATGGCGAGGATTTAGATACGGAAAGCCTGGAACGGCTACTTAAGGATGTATCCTTAGAGGGCATATCCTCAAGCTATGCGTATCTGGTAAATAAGGAAGGAACCATGCTGTACCATCCTACTGCGGATAAAATCGGAAGCAGTGTGGAAAATTCCGTAGTACAGGGCCTGGTCGCGGATATCAAGGCAGGAAATATACCGGAACCGGATGTGGTAGCTTATGATTTTAATGGTACCGTTAAGTTTGCCGGATTCTATGTTTGCGCCAATAATTCCATACTGGTGATTACCGCAGATAATGATGAAATTTTAGCACCAATCACCTCTTTAACCTATTCCATGTTAATTTCAGGTGCCCTGATAACGGTACTGCTTTGTCTCATTTTATACTTTATGGTAGATGCCGTCGCAAAACCCATTAAAAAACTAACCGGTATCATCAAAGATACGGCGGAATTTAATTTTAAAGAAGAAAAAATGCATAAACTGCTGTTGAAACGTAATGATGAAACAGGGGAAATGGCAAGAGCTGTTTCATTAATGAGAGAAAATCTGCGAAATATTATAATGGAAATTGAAAGGGTATCAAAATCACTGGGGACCACTGCTGCAGACTTACAGGGAATTGCCCTTCATGTGAATGAATACTCTTCAGATAATTCGGCCACATCAGAAGAATTGGCGGCAAGCATGGAAGAGACTGCGGCAACAACAGAGACGATAGATGCCAATATCGGTATGGTTAATCAGGATATCGTATCCATAAAAGAATATACGGATAACGGTTTTTCCATTGCGAAAGAAATATTAGACCGTGCTGAGGAGCTGAAAGCAACGACCAAATCGGCAAGTGAAAATACAAAGAGTATTTATCTTACGGTAAAAGAGGATTCGGACAGTGCTATTAAAAATGCCGGTGCCATCCATAAAATCAATGACCTGACGGAGGCCATTAAGCAAATAGCCGAGCAGACAAGCCTTTTAGCGTTAAATGCCTCCATCGAGGCGGCCAGAGCCGGTGAATCGGGACGGGGATTTGCCGTAGTGGCCAGCGAAATCGGTAATTTGGCAAATCAATCCTCGAAAACCGTGCAGGAAATAACGGATATCGTTAAGATGATATATGACAGTGTTAACGCCATGAGTGATTGTCTTAATAAAACTCTTGATTTTATGGGAAATGCCATTACTAAGGATTATGACAACTTCCTGGATGTCAGCAATCGTTACAGTAACGATGCCCATGTAGTACATACCAGTATGCAGGATATTAGTGTATCCGTTGAAACCCTGGAGAAATCCGTTAGTGATATCATGGGCGCAATTACGGGGATAAATGTTACCATAGCAGAAGCAGCAAGCGGCGTGACGGATATAGCAAACAAAACATCTGAAATTGTATCCATGTCTGCAAAAACAAAGGACATGGTTGAGGATAATAATACCTATTCCGACAGATTAAAGGCTATTGTCGACTTGTTTGCCATTTCATAAATTAAATTTTGTACTTCATCTCATTATTAAGTTAATAAGAACAGGTTTTATAATTCCTTCCTATTGGATATCGCACCCGAATCAGTAAAAGCCAGCTTTTGTGATTCGGGTAATTTATTCTAAGCTGCTTATCTTCATTGTGTTCAATGGCAGTATTATCAACATAGCGTCGTCAGCATAGCATGACATTGTGAACACAGCATACATTGTGAGCATACATTGTGAACGTTGAAATAAAAAATGAAAAGTGGTATACTTGCAAAGAATTAACATAGATAAAATTTCACAAGGCAGAGTAAGAGAGGTAAAGATAATTGGCACAGTTAACACCAATGATGCAGCATTACATAGACACGAAAAAGCAGTATAAGGATTGTATTCTATTTTATCGTTTAGGGGATTTCTATGAAATGTTTTTTGAAGATGCTGTTGTGGCATCCGGAGAACTGGAAATTGCTTTGACGGGGAAAAGCTGCGGACAGGAAGAAAGAGCACCCATGTGCGGAGTTCCTTATCATGCTGCTGAGCAGTATATTAATAAACTGATACATAAAGGCTATAAGGTTGCCATATGTGAGCAGGTAGAGGATCCCAAGGCGGCCAAAGGTATTGTTAAAAGAGAAGTGGTGAGAATTGTAACACCCGGAACTAATTTTAATATGCAGGTACTGGAGGAAGGAAAAAATCAATATCTTATGTGTATTGTATATATTGATGAAACCTTTGGAATTGCCGTATCTGATATTACCACCGGTGATTTTTTCGTTACCCAGGTAGACAGTGGAAGAAAGCTTTTGGATGAGATACAGAAATTTATGCCGAATGAAATTATTTGCAATGAATCCTTTTTTGTCAGCGGTGTTGATAGTAATCTTTTGAAGCAGCAGTTGTCCATATCCGTATATTCCCTTGAATCCTGGTATTTTGATGATGAATTATGCAGACGATGTTTAAAAAAGCATTTTAAAGTATCGGATGTTACTGTTCTTGGTATTTCTGATTTTGATTGCGGTACCATTAGTGCCGGTGCCTTATTGCAGTATTTATATGAAACACAAAAAATTTCTTTATCACATTTAATAAAAATCACCCCTTATCAAAACGGTAAATTTATGGTTCTTGACAGCTTTACCAGAAGAAATCTGGAGCTTTTGGAAACCATGAGGGAGAAGCAGAAACGGGGTTCCCTGTTATGGGTTTTGGATAAAACCAAAACAGCTATGGGAGCCAGAATGTTACGTACCTTTATTGAACAGCCGTTAATCGATAAAAAACAAATTGATGACAGACTGGATGCGGTTTCGGAGCTGAATGAAAACCTGATGGTCAGAGATGAAATCAGGGAATATTTACAGCCTGTTTATGATCTGGAGCGGATTCTGGGAAAAATCAGCTATCAGTCGGCAAATCCCAGGGATTTAGTTGCTTTTAAAACTTCCCTGGAAATGCTCCCTCATATCAAAAGTCTGCTGTATACCTTTCAGGCAGGGATTCTCACGGGTTTGAATGAGAATATGGACGGATTGGAGGATCTGCATACATTAATTGATGCCGCTATCGAGGACGAGCCTCCGCTTACGGTAAAGGAAGGCGGCATCATAAAGGACGGATTTCATGAAACGGTAACGGAGCTCAGAAAGGCAAAAACGAATGGTAAAAAATGGCTGCTGGATTTAGAAGCTGTTGAAAGAGAAAGAACCGGTATAAAGAATCTTAA
>CAMJWQ010000221.1 GCA_946409475.1 uncultured Lachnospiraceae bacterium | reverse complement strand
AGGAAATCAAGCGCGACCAGAGGGAGCATTTGATTTCACCCGATAAGTTAACGAGAAAACTTGTTTTCGAGTGCTGTCAGAAGTGTATTTTACTTCTGCAAGTGTAACTTATCGGAAGGAAATCAAGCGCGACCAGAGGGAGCATTTGATTTCACCCGATAAGTTAACGAGGAAACGAAGTTTACAAAACCGGCTTTTTATATTACAATTTATTAATAAATGGGAAAGAAAGATTATAAATCACAAATAGTATGAGGTTTTTTTATGAAATATATAGATTTGCATGTTCATTCTATTGCATCTGACGGAACTTTTACCCCTTCTGAATTAGTGGCATATGCAAAGGAAAAAAATCTGAGTGCCTTTGCGCTGACGGATCATGACTCCATAGATGGTATTCCGGAGGCTGAACACACAGCGAAAAATCTGAATATGGAAATTATAACCGGTATTGAATTTTCAACGGAATATAAAAAAAAAGATATTCATATATTAGGACTGGATTTTGATATTGATAATCCTGATATGCAGAATTATATTATTCAATTTAAAGAGCTTAGAAATCTGCGAAATCATAAGATGGTAAAAAAGCTTGTTGAAATGGGTATGGAAATAACAATGGAAGAATTACAGTCTGCCAACAGGGACTCCGTAATTACAAGGGCTCATTTTGCCAGATTATTATATGAAAAAGGCTATGTAAGTCAAATGAAGGAAGCCTTTGAAAAATATATCGGAGATAATTGCCCTTGTTTTGTACCAAGAGAAAAGATTACACCGTGTGAAGCCGTATCCATCATTCAAAAGGCCGGCGGCATACCTGTTCTTGCCCATCCCATTCTCTATCATTTTCAATCATATGAATTAGAAGTTTTAGTGGAAATATTAAAAAAGGCCGGTTTAATCGGCCTGGAAGCCATTTATTCCACATACGGTTCCCATGAGGAGCTATCAATGCGCAAATTAGCCCGAAAATTTAATCTGGAAATCTCAGGCGGCTCTGATTTCCACGGAAACAACAAACCGGAAATTGATTTAGGTGTGGGAAAGGGAAATCTTAAAATTCCCTACTCCGTCATCACTAATCTGAGGAAGCATAAGTCTATTCCGTAAGAATTTCTTCCGTTTGCATTTACCCGCTAACACTTTCTTAAAGGATTTATTTTATGGGAAGCTATCCATAATAATAAAAAAGAAAACAGGAACTGGACTATTAAGCTGATGATAAGCCAGTGGTTCATAATATAATCATCGGCAAAATTGCCATATGCACTGCAGAAATTCAAAATTGCTTTGCTGTTGCCTACCTGATTATTAATCAAACCGAAAAAGGTAATTAAAGGATTTATCAACAAAAAATAAACAGCATTTCCAATATCCGGATCAATATAAATGGGTTTCTTGACGGCACCTAACCATCTAATATGGTAATAACCGTGGACAGCCACATAGCTGCCTAAAATCAAACCGATTTCCGTAATATAAGACGCAACTGCGGCAAAAGTAGATTTACGCATAATAACCGAGAATAAAATACCGATACTTCCAATAAAAACGGCAGAAATAAGAAGAAAAAGAATGAGTGCGAAAAAATCAATTAAGCGCAGTCCTCCGTAAACATACACTAATGCTAAAATGGGAAGACTTGATACCGCTAATAGGAGTGTGGAGCTTAACGAGGAAAACAGTTTGCCGATAACAATATCCCAGGGTTTAATCTTTGTCATCAGTAATATATCCAGGGTCTGTCTTTCCCTTTCACCCGCCACACTGCCTGCCGTTATGGTGGGAATCAGCAGCAGCATCATGGCAAATTCCACATATGCCAAAAGTATATACAGCTTAAGCATCTGTGTATAATCTATTACCGACTCTTTTCCCACCAGGCTTACTAATGAAAAAACACCAAAGCCGGCAAGGATGGTATTTATGACCGTAATCATTATTGCCAGCTTAGAGGTTCTGACATTCAATTTTATTTCATTTTTCAATATCGGATTCATATTACCAATTTACTCCTTCATTATTGGTTATGGTTAAAAATAATGTTTCTAAATTGCTGGATTCTTTCGAAAAATTAGTAACCAATACATCATTCATTACTAATTTTTTTAGTAATAAGGCCTCCTCTTCACGGCTTCCGGTGAAGCTCACCATTATGGTGTTTCCCTGTATGGATAAGGTTTTAACCATTAATTCCTGTTTAAGAACCTGAACTGCCGTATCCAGATTCTTGTAAATCTTAATCATTAAGGGATTCGAGTTTTCTATGGATGCCAATATTTCTTCCATATCTCCCTGTAATACCATCCTTCCCGTCTCCATGATACCTATGCTCGTGCAAAATTCAGCTAATTCCGTTAATATATGGGAACTGATAATTATGGTCTTATCCCGCTCCTTCAGCTGTTTAATGATTTGTTTGAACTCAAACCGGCTGTTAGGATCCAGTCCGGAGGCAGGCTCATCTAAAATCAACAGCTTAGGATTATGAATCATACACCTTGCCAGGCATAGCTTTTGCTTCATGCCTCTGGATAGTTGATCCACATAATTGTCAGTTTGTCCGGATAATTTAACTAAATCAAGCATTTCCAAACATATATCCCTATTCCTTTTACCGGTAATACCATACCCGGAGGCATAAAATTCCAGATATTCCATTACCTTTAGGTTATCATATACACCAAAAAAATCCGGCATATAACCGACCCATTCTTTTAATTTGTTATAATTGGTCAGCACATTTAAGCCGTCAATACTGACCTCTCCTTTGTCGGCTTTCAATAAGCCTGCCATGATTTTCATGGAAGTAGTCTTACCTGCCCCATTTGGTCCGACCAGTCCGAAAATTTCCCCTTCCGCTACTTGTAAATCTAAACCGTTTAATGCATGAAACTTTCCGTATTTTTTATATAAATCATGAATCAGCAGCATCTTGATACCTCCCGGTCATACTGATAAAGGGTAATTTCGCATTCGGTTTGTCCTCCGGCAGATCCACCTCATATTTTAACGTAATGGTATTGTCCTTAGTAATATACTTTGATGACAGAGAAAATTCCGCTTCTCCATTACCGTAATCCAATAAATCATATTCCTGGGTCTTATTGTTAAGCAGATAAATTTTTCCGTCAAACACTTTAGTCGTGACATCTTCCTTATCCACTTCCTGACGCTTCAAGCGGAGAACGATATCGGAAGTAAGATCTTCCAAATGATAGGTAATAATAGTGTTTCCTCCATATACCGTATCACTGTATGTATCATAGTAACCTTCGTCGGTTTCTGCATGCTCCCTGACATACGGCAGAAACCTTAGCTCTCCCTTTTGATAATTTACATCCGTGATATTCGCCGTAATGCAGGTAATACCATACGCATCATAATCTACATCATGTAAAAAATTTACCTGGTCTTTTTGGGTATCAAACCCGATTAACATGGCCTTATCCTCCAGGCTGTCACTGTTGGATTGTATGCAATAATTAAGGGCATTTAATTTTTCATAGGTGATACTGTCTTCTCTGGAATTGGTGCTGTTTGCCACAACGGTATTAAGGGAATCAATGTTTAGCAGCTTCATTATCGTTTTATACAGGGTGCTTGATGTAAAAGGTACCATTTCTTTTCCCTGCAGATCTATTCTTTCCTTATTCCCGACAGAACCGATTTTTATTATGCGGTTTCTTAATACAAGTATGGCATTTTCCAGGTCATGCCCGCTTTCATTTACTATTTCACCTGTCAATTCATCCTCAAATGAATTTAACTTGCCCTTTATGAATTCATCTGCCTTATCTTCCAGACAATTGGTAGATAAAAAAGCTTCCTCCGTAAAGGCTGCCAGATTTCTTATTTCTATTTCCGTTTCCTCTTCCTTACTTTTAACCGCTATATTATAATCAATATTTATCTTGTTAATACGGTCCTTATCCTCTTCCATGGAATACAGCTCTTCATTTAAGGGAATGACGGAACAATCTTTATCCACATAAAATTTATAATCATGATTATAAGGAGCCTGTATGGTAAAATAAGTATTTTCAATCATATTATCGTTTATATCCAAAAACGTAACGTATTTTAAAAAAGGAGTCCGGAATCTGGTATTATTACCCATCAAGTAGATAATAAAGGAAAAGAACAGGGATAAGACCACCACACAGGCCCAGGTATAATTTCTTTTATCATATCTTTTTAATAATATATAGGTCAATGGCCCTACTGAAGCAATATAGAACAGCAGAACCAATAAAAATTTCCATATATCAGGTGAGCTGGCCACATTAATAGCGTTCAGCATCCATATCACATCATAGTAACGGGAGTTATAAGCGGCATAGGATTTGGCAGCCAAATCATCTAAATTGTCCTCTCCCACCAGCAGCCGCAAAGCCTCCTCTCCATACAAGGTATGTAATTGCTCATATTCCTCATCTTCATCTATAATCCGTATCATACCTCCGCTTTGTTCCCACTGCTTAAATACCGCCGACTCCTCATCCGTTAACGCATCGAAGGACGCCCTGTCAAAAATGATAATATCAAACAGCTCCAGACCTATCCATTCCTTCGGAAAGCTGTTTTTGTCTATGGGAACGGTCTTGACCTGGGTTTGATAATCATCCTGCAGTATCGTGTTGATTGTAAGCTCCTTACCATCCTGCAATACGGTCCCTAACACGATGCTTGAGGCGGCATACTGCACATTTAAAAGCAGTTCTTTTTTTACATAATCTCTGCCTTCACTGTCTTTCACAAGTATTTCAATTACCTGATTCTCCTTCAATACGGGAATCTGCATATTTTCCGTGATGTTATCCTTACCGTCTATATGAATTTCCTTTTGGAAAATATAATTTTCTTCCTGCGCCGTTGTGGAGATGACGGAAAGCTGTGCCGCATTCGACACATCCTTTTGATAGGGTATATAAATACATAATTCACCGTCAAAATCCTCGCCGTTATTCTCTATGGTCACAAAAACCGGAATATGATAACCAAGCTTTCCGTATTCATGGTATCCGTATCTGACGGAAAGCTTCATATCCGGCTCATATGCATAAACAGTAAGAAAAGATAAACTGATTATTATACATGAAATACCTATTAAGGAGATATATCTCAACCATTTCTTAAGCTTCATGCCTTTTCCTCGTTTTCCATCCGTTTCTCTAAATTTTTATATAATTTCACTTCAAAAACAGTACCGTTTAAATCACTTCTGGCTTCAATAAAGCCATGGTGTTTTTCGACTACATTTTTTGCTATGGCCAAGCCCAGACCCGTTCCGCCCGTATCCGTCGACCTGGACTGTTCCACTCGGTAAAATTTTTGGAATATTAATTCCAAATCCTTTTTAGGTATTACTTTACCAAAATTGATAATTTTTATTACTATAATATCTTTTTGCTCATATAGCTTTACATCGATGACCTTACCGTCACTGCCGTATTTAATGGCATTATTAATGAGATTGTCAAAAAGCCTTGCCAGCAAATTTCCATCCGCATCGATGAGAATAGTGGATGCGGAGGAATAAAACTCATAGTTGAGCCCGGATTTTTGAAAATTCGGATAAAATTCTTCCAGGAGCTGTTGTAAAAGCTTTACAATATCTATTTTTTCTAATTTAAGCTGTATGCTGTTATGATTCAGCTTTGTATAATCAAACAGGTCCTCAATTAATTTTTCCAGTTTTTTGGATTTATTGTAAACAATATCAATATATTTTTTTTGCGTTTCCCCATCTAATTTTTTATTTCCCCGGATTAATTCCAGATATCCGATAATTGAAGTCAGGGGAGTTCTTAAATCATGAGCCACATTGGTAATTAAATCGTTTTTACTCCTTTCCGTCATTCGTTCATTTTCCATCAGACGTTTGAGTTCCTCCGTCATTTGATTTAACCCTCCGGCAATATTGGCAAACTCATCATTTCCCTTTACTTCGATGACACTGTCCAGGTCACCTCTGGAAATATTTTCTATTCTCTTGGCTAAAATCTTAATATAATCATCTAAATTTTTTA
>CAMJWQ010000220.1 GCA_946409475.1 uncultured Lachnospiraceae bacterium | reverse complement strand
ATTTTATACTGGCGGTTGGCGGAGGCAGTACGATTGATTCTGCGAAAGCGATAGCAGCAGGAACGGTTTACGATGGTGATTTCTGGGATTTTTACCAGGGGAAGACAATCACAAAAGCCCTGCCTGTCGGAACTATTTTAACCATTGCAGCAGCAGGCAGCGAAGGTTCACCGGATTCCGTTATTACCAATGAAAAGGGTATGTTTAAACGTGGAGCTACGGGGGAGGCGGTCCGTCCTGCCTTTTCCATTTTGAATCCCAGGCTTACACAGACCCTGCCGCCTTATCAGACAGCCTGCGGAGTGACGGATATTATGGCACATGTATTTGAACGCTACTTCACGAATACAAAGGATGTGGAGATAACCGACCGTTTGTGCGAGGCAGTCCTGCTGACCATGATTAGGGAAGCGCCTAAGGTTATTGCCAATCCGGACGATTATGAAGCACGGGCCAATATTATGTGGGCCGGAATGGTAGCCCATAATAATCTCTGTGGAGTGGGACGCCAGCAGGACTGGGCAAGTCACGATATGGAGCATGAATTATCGGCAGTCTATGATTGTGCTCACGGTGCCGGATTAGCGGTGGTATTTCCCGCATGGATGACTTATGTCTACAAGCATGACGTAAATCGTTTTGCACAGCTGGCCGCCCGGGTCTGGGGACATACCTCCATAGCAGATGAGGAAGAAAGGGCAAAAGCGGGTATACGGTCCCTGAAAAAATTCTTCCATTTAATAGGCATGCCGACGAGCTTTTCCGAATTAGGTGCAAAAGAAGAGGATATAGAAAAAATGGCCAATATGGCATGCTACGGGGACGGAAGGAAGGGAACCATCGGAAGCTTTGTAGCCTTACATGAAAAAGATGTTGCCAGCATCTACAATTTAATGTTATAAAGAGGAAACAAAGGTGAAGATCAATATTTTATTGGAAAGTTCTATACCTCTTCGGGCGTATCGGCCGGTATTGATATGGCATTAGGTTTTATGGAGGATAGGTACGGGAGAGAGGTTTCCAAAAAAATAGTGCAGGAAATGGAATATATTTGGAATGAGGATAAAGATATAGATTCTTTTTCCGTATGATACAGCCATATCTTGGCATAAGTATATACATAATCAAAAGCTTTTTATAAGAAAAGCTCTCAGATTGTAGAAAAACTGGCATTAGGGGCGAATCCTAATGCCAGTTTTCCTGTAATATAACTTTTTCTTAACTTTTTCTTAATGATTGAATTCATTTGATTTACATGGTACACTTTTTGGTAGACATAATTATGAAAAACTATTAATATGTAAAAATTGTCATGTATTAATTTATATAAATAGTAATAATCCCTTAGAGGAGAATGTAATGAAAGATAAGCATACAGTTCATACGGTGTTTCACATACAGCCGGGTAGTATAGCAGAAGAATTACAGATTGAACCCGGCGATAAAATTATTAAAATTAATGATCAAATCATTGAAGATGTTTTTGATTACCAGTATTTCATACAGGATGAATACATTGAAATTACCTTACAAAAGGCAGAGGGAGAAGAATGGCTTCTGGAAGTGGAAAAAGAATATGGGGAAGACCTGGGGATTGAATTTGAAAACGGTTTAATGTCCGAATACAGATCCTGCCACAACCGCTGTATTTTTTGTTTTATCGACCAAATGCCGAAGGGTATGAGAGAAACCCTGTATTTCAAGGATGATGATATGCGATTATCCTTTCTGCAGGGTAATTATGTGACACTTACCAATTTAAAGGATGCGGATTTAGACAGAATCATAAAATACCGGCTAGAGCCCATTAATATATCCTTTCAGACGACAAACCCGGAGCTGCGCTGCCGGATGTTAAACAATCGTTTTGCGGGAACCGCTTTAAAAAAGGCGGAAAGGCTGTTTGAGGCCGGTATTGAAATGAACGGACAAATTGTGTTATGCAAAGGGATTAATGACGGCAGGGAGCTTATGAGGTCAATCAAGGACCTGATGAAATATATTCCTTATTTAAAAAGTGTTTCCGTGGTGCCTGTTGGAATCACCAAATACCGGGAAGGCTTAGCACCCTTAGAGCCTTTTTCAAAAGAAGATGCAAAAGAAGTTCTTACTTTAATACATGAATATCAAAAAATATGTTATGATAAATATGGATACCATTTTATTCATGCAGGAGATGAGTGGTACTTATTAGCAGAAGAGCCGATTCCGGAAGAAGAAAATTACGATGGTTATTTACAGCTGGAAAACGGAGTGGGAATGATTCGGTTATTATTGAATGAGTCCGAAGAGGCCATCGGCAAAATGAAAGGAAATAATAAAAAGAGTGAAATGTCTTTGGCGACCGGTTTATTGGCCTATCCTTACCTGAAACAAATTACAGATAAGATAAAGGAAAAATACCCTCGCCTAGTAATCCATGTATATCCGGTAATCAATCATTTCTTTGGCGAGAGAATAACCGTATCCGGGTTATTGACGGCAGGGGATCTGATTACCCAGCTAAAAGGCAGAATTTTAGGTACACGGCTGCTGCTCCCTTGTAATATGCTCCGAAGCGGAGAAGACGTATTTTTGGATGACAAAAGGGTGGCGGACGTGGAAAGGGCTTTACAAGTAAAAATAGATATTGTAAAATCAAGCGGACGAGATTTAGTTGACAGTATAGTCAGAGGAGACAAAGATGAGTAAACCGATTGTAGCGATTGTGGGACGTCCTAATGTAGGAAAATCCACTCTGTTTAATGTTCTGGCAGGTGAAAGGATATCTATCGTTAAGGATACCCCGGGAATCACAAGAGACCGGCTCTATGCAGATATAAATTGGCTTGACCGTTCCTTTACCATGATTGATACGGGGGGAATTGAGCCGGAAAGTAAAGATATCATATTAGCCCAGATGAGGGAACAGGCCCAGATTGCCATTGATACGGCTGATGTCATAATTTTTCTTACGGATGTCAGACAGGGGCTTACGGATGCCGATGCCAAAGTAGCCGATATGCTTCGGAGGTCGAAAAAGCCTATTGTTCTGGCAGTCAATAAGGTAGATAATTTTGATAAATTTATGGCTGATGTCTATGAATTTTATAATCTGGGTATCGGTGAACCTGTTCCCATATCGGCAGCCTCCAGATTGGGAATTGGTGATATGTTAGATGAAATCATTTCTCATTTTACCGTGGAGGAATCCGGGGAAGAGGAAGATGACAGACCGAGAATTGCCATAGTAGGAAAGCCCAATGTGGGGAAATCCTCTATCATCAATAAGCTGTTAGGGGAGAACCGGTTAATTGTATCAGATATTGCGGGTACGACAAGAGATGCCGTGGATACCGAAATCACTTATGAGGACAAGCACTATATATTTATTGATACGGCAGGACTTAGAAGAAAGAATAAGATTAAGGAAGAGCTGGAACGTTTTATGATTATCCGTACGGTTACGGCCGTAGAGAGAGCAGATGTGGTAGTGATTGTTATAGATGCCACAGAGGGTGTTACGGAACAGGATGCTAAAATTGCAGGTATAGCCCATGAAAGAGGAAAGGGAATCATCGTAGTGGTAAATAAATGGGACCTGATTGAAAAGAATGATAAAACCATTTATGAATTTACGAACCGCATTAAAAACGTACTGTCCTTTATGCCCTATGGGGAATATTTATTTATCTCCGCAAAAACCGGGCAAAGGTTAACGAAGCTCTTTTCTCTGATTGATTTGGTAATTGAAAACCATTCCCTCAGGGTCGCAACCGGGGTATTAAATGAAATCTTATCGGAAGCCGTCGCTTTACAGCAGCCGCCCTCCGATAAAGGAAAGAGACTTAAGCTTTACTATATTACACAGGTTGCCGTTAAGCCTCCTACTTTTGTTATTTTTGTTAATGATAAAGAGCTTATGCATTTTTCCTATACCAGATATATTGAAAATAAAATCAGGGAGGCCTTTCTGTTTCGGGGAACTCCGTTAAAATTTATTATACGTGAACGAAGGGGAGAGTAATATGATTCGAATCATTTGTCTTTTCATTGGGTATCTTTGCGGCTTATTTCAAACCAGTTATATTTACGGCAGATTACACGGCATTGATATCAGGGAGCATGGCAGCGGGAACGCAGGGACCACCAATGCTTTAAGGACACTGGGATTGAAGGCCGGGCTCATTACCTTTTTAGGGGATACCTTAAAAACCATACTGGCAATTGTGATTGTAAATCTTTTATTCAGGGACGAGTATTCCCATATGATTAAATTATTAGCCATGTATGCAGGCGCAGGCGCCATATTAGGCCATAATTTTCCTTTTTATTTAAAGTTTAAAGGAGGAAAAGGTATTGCTGCTACGGCCGGCATTGTCTTATCTTTTGATATGATTATGGCGATTTTAGGAATTATCACTTTCTTTTCCACCTTTTTTTTAACCCATTATGTATCCCTGGGATCCTTATTGGTATACATAGGCTTAATGATAGAAACAGTTGTTTTAGGCCAGCTTGGTTTCTTCGGATTAAGCCAGTCTTTGTTGTATGAATTATATGCATTGGTATTTGCCCTTGCGGTATTGGCTTTTTATAAGCATAGAACCAATATTAAGCGTTTATTGTCCCATACGGAAAACAAAACCTACTTAAAAGAGAAAAAATAGAGGTATGAATATGGCGGAAATAGGAATTATAGGGGCCGGAAGCTGGGGAACAGCTTTATCCGCATTATTATGCGGGAACGGTCATCATGTTATGGTTTGGTCAATTGTAAAAGAAGAGATAGAAATGCTGCAAAGGGAAAGAGAGCATAAGGATAAGCTGCCGGGAGTCAAGCTCCCGCCGGAGATAGTATTTACGGTGGACTTAGAGGAATGTACGGCCCATAAGGATATTTTAATATTGGCGGTACCGTCTCCCTATGTACGCAGTACGGCAAAGCTTTTAAAAGGTAAGCTGAAAGAAGGGCAGATTATCGTAAATGTGGCGAAAGGGATTGAAGAAGCTACATTAAAGACCTTATCGGAGATTATAAAGGAAGAGCTTAAAGATGTAAATGTTGCCGTATTATCGGGACCCAGCCACGCGGAAGAGGTGGGCAGAGGGATACCGACCACCTGTGTAGTGGGTGCGGAAACAAAAAAAACGGCAGAATATTTACAAAATATATTCATGAATCAGGTTTTCCGTGTCTATACCAGTCCTGATATCCTGGGAATCGAATTAGGCGGAGCCTTAAAAAATGTTATTGCTTTAGCTGCCGGTATCGCCGACGGCCTCGGCTGCGGCGATAATACGAAAGCAGCCCTTATTACAAGAGGTATTGCAGAAATAACCAGACTGGGAACAGCTATGGGAGGAAAGAGTGAAACCTTCAGCGGGTTAACGGGTATCGGTGATTTGATTGTCACCTGTGCAAGCCTGCACAGCCGTAACCGAAAGGCAGGAATGCTTATTGGGAAAGGGTATGGTATGGAGGAAGCCATGAAGGAAGTAAAAATGATAGTGGAGGGTGTGTATTCTGCAAAAGCGGCTATGAGTCTGGCAGAAAAGCACCAGGTGGAAATACCGATCATTGAGCAGGTGAATAAGGTATTATTCGAAGGGAAATCCGCAAAAGAGGCCATGAATGACTTAATGATTCGGGATAAAAAAATTGAACATTCCGATTTGCCCTGGGAATAAAATGATAAAGAAAGCCAAGGCACCGGAAGGGAAAGAGTCTGAGAAAAAGCAGGCTCTTTCTTGCATTTATGATAATAATTGTGTTACAATAATATGTAAATGTAATTTATGGAAGGAAAAATAAGCACAGGCAGAGCGGGTATTTGTTTTACCTCCTGTAGGCATTATGAAAGGAACGCTTTATGTTTATACTTTTCGTTATACTATGGATTATTTTCAACGGCAAGATCACATTGGAAATCATACTGTTCGGAATTATCATAGCAGCCTGTATGTTTGCCTTCATATGTAAGTTTATGGATTATAGTATACAAAAAGATATAAAAAGGTTAAAAAAAGTTTTTTTCATACTGCAATATATTATTAT
>CAMJWQ010000219.1 GCA_946409475.1 uncultured Lachnospiraceae bacterium | reverse complement strand
ACATCATCAAATCCGTGTACAGATGGCCCACGAGGGAATGCCCTTATTAGGAGAGGCAAAATATCATGATAAGGCAGGAGCGGAAGACACCGGTAATGCGGAGGATACGGTTGCCTTATGCGCATATAAAATACAGTTCCGGCATCCAAAAACAAAAAAAAGCATTTCCATTGCCATAAACCCGGTTTTAAAATCTTTTTTCCTTTTTGATACCATTAAAAATAAAGGGATTTCAGACATTAATTAACAAAAAAGAAAAGGCATATTCATCGGAGGATTGCGAATACTATCCCTAAAAACAAAAAGGTGATTATGTGAGAGATTTTAAAGATAAAGAAAGATTAAATATGATGGGTATAATTTTAATAGTCAGCATGGGAGTCTATTTATTCTTTCGCTTTATTCTTCCGCTGATTTTACCTTTTTTTTGGGCGGCGGTATTAGCTGTGATTATAAATCCCGTAATCAGCTGGTGCTATAAAAAAACAAAGATAACCAAGGGGCTGCTGACAGCCTTTCTCCTAATATTTTTAGGCGGCGGGATCGGTTATTTACTGTACCTTTTGATTATTAAGCTAATAGCACAAATACATGGTTTTATTGTAAATTTTTCAGGCTATTCCCAGCAATTAACCCAATTTTTAAAAGACTGCTGTTCGAATATAGAAAGGGTCATCGGATTTGATGCGTCCCGGGTAGAAGAGGCAATATTATACAATATAAATAATTTTGCAGGTAATATACAGGCAGAGATACTTCCCCGCTTCATGGATAATTCCTTTACTTATATAAAAGGTGTCGTAACTTTTTTTGGTTCCTTTATTGTATTTATCATAGCGGTATTATTATTGGAAAAGGATTATGATAAAGTTTTAAATACAAGCCGGAAATATCCTGTCTTTAAGGCTATAAAAGAAATTATCCGCAGAATTTTAACGGCAGGCTTTACCTATTTAAAAGCACAGTTGATTATCATGCTGGTTATCGGAGGGATATGTGTGGCAGGCTTTATGCTTGTAAAAAATCCTTATGCACTATTAATAGGAGCCGGAATCGGAGTTTTGGATGCATTACCTTTTATCGGAACGGGGTCTGTTTTAGTTCCCTGGGCAATCATCATGCTAGCCCAGGGGAAGGTAAGTAATGCCGCTATCTATTTAACCATTTATATTATATGCAGCTTCACCCGTGAAATTTTGGAGCCGAAATTAATTGGGAAAAGACTGGGAGTATCTCCTATTGTCATTTTAATAGCCATTTATACCGGGATACAATTATTTGGCTTAAAGGGTGTCTTATACGGGCCTTTGGCTTTTTTGTGTGTTTATGAAATATGTGCCTATTATCTTTCGGATTCCGGACATAAGGAGGACAAGCAGGTAATTCCGAAGGGGAAAGAAAATGCGGTGTAGGAGCAATAAAAAGCAATAGGGAATATGGGCATGGTATAGTGTAAATAAGGAGCGGAAAGTTATAAAAAAGTATGTAAAAGGATAGGGTAGAAATCTTGACAAATATAATGGTATGACATAAAATTTAATTAGTATTCACATCTTAAGTAAAAGTAAGATGATATGGCGATGATGAGGAATAGTATAAGTAGGAAGTGCCACAGAGAGAGAATGATAGCTGAGAGATTCTTGCATGGAATATTTAGAACCTGCCTTTGAGCTCCGTATGAAAGTATGGCGTAATTCGGCGTTAACGAAAGGAGAGAATTGTAAAAGCAATTAATTAGGGTGGTACCGCCGAGTCTTCGGTCCCTTTGGGGAGGAAGGCTTTTTTAATTTATAGGAAAGATCCTGCCGCCGTAGAGTATTAAAGCCTGTGATTGCCTATAAACCAAACCCTTCGGGGGATGCACGCGAATGTATAAGAAAAAAAGCCTGGCAGGTGGATGCGCAAAAGAATAATTTTATGGCCCAGCCGAAGGTAACAGTAAAAAAGGAGAATGAAAATGTCAAACAATAAAAAACTGGTGGAAGCAATTACCTCCATGGAGGAAGATTTTGCACAATGGTATACGGATGTGGTATTAAAAGCGGAATTAATTGATTATTCCAGTGTGAAGGGCTGTATGGTTATAAAGCCTGCAGGTTATGCAATCTGGGAATTAATCCAGCGGCAGCTGGATGATATGTTTAAGGAAACCGGTGTGGAAAATGTATATATGCCTTTATTTATTCCGGAGAGCCTCCTGCAAAAAGAAAAAGATCATGTGGAGGGATTCGCTCCGGAGGTGGCATGGGTAACACATGGCGGCTTAGAGCCCCTGCAGGAAAGGCTGTGTGTCAGACCCACTTCCGAAACACTTTTTTGTGATTTTTATGCAAATGAAATTCAATCGTACCGGGATCTTCCTAAATTATATAATCAATGGTGCTCCGTTGTGCGCTGGGAAAAGACAACAAGACCTTTTTTACGTTCCAGGGAATTTTTATGGCAGGAGGGACATACGGCTCACGCTACTGCCAGGGAAGCGGAAGAAAGAACCATTCAGATGTTAAATGTATACGCTGATTTCTATGAACAGGTCCTTGCTATTCCTGTTATCAAGGGAAGAAAAACGGATAAGGAAAAGTTTGCAGGGGCGGAGGCTACTTATACCATAGAAGCCTTAATGCATGACGGAAAAGCGCTGCAATCAGGAACCAGCCATAATTTCGGAGACGGCTTTGCCAGAGCATTCGGAATTCAATATACGGATAAAGAAAATAAATTGCAATATGTACATCAAACCTCCTGGGGCATGACCACACGAATGATAGGGGCTATTATCATGGTACATGGAGATGACAACGGTCTGGTTCTTCCGCCTAATGTAGCACCTGTCCAGGTTATGATTATACCCATACAGCAAAAAAAAGAAGGCGTTCTTGAAAAAGCGGAAGAATTGAAAAAAATGCTGGCGGATTTCCGGGTAAAAATCGATGATTCCGATAAAAGTCCGGGCTATAAATTCAGCGAACAGGAAATGCGGGGCTTTCCTATCCGTGTGGAAATCGGTCCTAAGGATATGGCTGCCGGTCAATGTGTGGTTGTACGAAGAGATAATGGAGAGAAAAAAGTAGTTCCACTAACACAATTAAAGGAAACCATTCAAAAAACCCTTGAGGATATCCATAGAAATTTATTTGATAAGGCGAGAAAGCATCTTGAGGGACATACGTATACCGCAACGACTATGGAGGAGTTCAAAGAGCTTGCGGAAGAAAAACCCGGATTTATCAAAGCTATGTGGTGCGGTGACAGAGAATGTGAAGATGCCATAAAAGAAAAGATCGGCGTTACTTCCCGTTGCATACCCTTTAAGCAGGAACACGTTGGGGGTACCTGTATCCATTGTCATAAGGAAACGGATACCATGGTTTATTGGGGGAAGGCATACTGATTTTGTGACGACAACGCTGCATCAGTGGAAATAGCGGGTGCTGAATTCATCAAAATCTATGCAATGCAGCACACTGGTGATGATAAAAAAAAGGCAGGATCGGAGGGGAGCAGATGGAAATTCAAATACCGGAGGGTGCGGAGGTCATTATAAGAGAATTGAATAATCATGGCTTTGATGCCTATGTAGTAGGCGGCTGTGTAAGAGATTCCATTTTGGGGAAAAAACCTGATGATTGGGATATAACCACATCTGCAAAGCCCCTGTCAATAAAGAAAATTTTTAAAAGAACAATAGATACGGGGATAAAGCATGGTACGGTAACGGTATTAAGGAATAAAAACCGGTATGAAGTTACTACCTATCGTATTGACGGAGAATATGAGGATAACAGACATCCGAAGGATGTTATTTTTACCACGGATTTGGCCGGGGATTTAAAACGAAGAGATTTTACCATAAATGCTATGGCTTATAATCCCCAAAGAGGGTTGATAGATGCTTTTGGAGGCATGGAGGATTTAAAGAACAGGATTATCCGATGTGTAGGGAGCCCGGAAGAGCGCTTTTCGGAGGATGCGTTACGTATTCTACGCGCCGTACGTTTTTCGGCCCAATTGGGTTTTGTTATAGAAAATGATACGCAAAGTGCCATAAGAAAGCTGGCACCCAATCTGGTAAATATCAGTGCGGAGAGAATACAGGCGGAGCTGGTTAAGCTGCTATGCTCCCAAAATCCGCATTTTTTTAAACAGGCATATGAATTGGGAATTACGAAAGTCATACTGCCTGAGTTTGATGACATGATGATTACTCCCCGGGAATTCCCTTATCATACCGATAAAATAGGTGAGCATGCGCTTCATTCCCTGCAGTTTATAAAACCGGAAAAAATCGGAAGACTGTCCATGCTGCTTCATGATGTGGGTAAACCCGCCGTACGAGGGGCGGATGCAAAAGGGAAGAATTCCTTTATCGGATACGGTGAAAGGGGGGAGGTAATTGTTAAAGGCATCTTGAAAAGATTAAAATTTGATAATGATACCGTATATAAAGTATCTAAAATAATAAGATGGCATGACTACCCTTTTTTACTGTCGGAGAGGGGAATACGAAGGGGCATTTATGAGGTGGGGGAAGATATATTTCCTTATTTATTCCGCATAAAAAGAGCAGACATAGAAGCACAGAACGATGAGAAGAAAGAGGAAAGAAAAATCTGCCTGGAAAGAGCCGAGAATTTATATAAGGACGTAATCAGAAAAAATCAATGTGTTTCTTTAAAAACATTGCATATAACGGGAAATGATTTAATAGAATTAGGTATTGGCCCCGGAAAAGAGATTGGTATTTTGTTAAAATATCTCCTTGAAACCGTCATAGATAATACGGAATATAATAAAAAAGAAATTTTGTTAACGATTGCAAAAAACAGACTGGAAAAGATTTAGCCTGGCAGGGCAAAGGATATGGTTTTTACCATATCTTTTTTTACTTTATAAGAAATTAACATACTTTTCCTTCTGTTTTCATAGTATAGAAAGGAAGACCCTTTTGTTTTCTAAGTGGTAATCGCTTTCCGAAGGGTTACAAAATTATAGAATGCAAAAGATGAAAGGATCTTTAAGTCAGGATATTTTGAGGGGGAATTGCATTGAATGATAAGGGAGCCAGCGTGCTTTTACAATATGATTATAAAATATATCATATGCATAAAGCCAGAGGAGCAGTGATTTGTGAAACGGATAAGGGTCTTAAGTTATTAAAGCCATTTTCAGGTTCCTCACAAAAAATAAATTGTATCAATAATTTTCTCACCTTTTTAAAAGATAATGATTTTAATCAGGTTGACAGCTTTGTAAAAAATGTTAATAACGAAATCATAACTTTTGACAAAGACAATACGCCTTATATTATGAAAGACTGGTACTCGGGAAATGAATGTAATGTTAAGGATGTAAATGATATTTATAAAACCGTCGAAAATTTAGCTTTTCTTCATAAAATTTCGTTACGGCAAAATGTGGTAAAAGCCGGAGAGCTGCGTTCCAGTTATTTTCGTGAGGAATGTGGGAAGCACAATAAAGAGCTTAAAAAAGTGCGGTCCTTTATCAGGCTGAAAAGCCAAAAGGAGGACTTTGAGATCAATTATCTCAAAAACTTCTCCCTATTTTTCGAACAGGCGGAAATGGTATCTGAGGAGCTTGAAAAAGAGGATTTTGAAGAACTGAATAAAACGGTTAAAAATAAAGTTATTCTATGTCACGGCGATTATAATTATCATAATATTCTCTTAAATGATAATAAGGTTATTACGACAAATTTTGAAAAATTGACAATAGATTTACAGGTACGGGACCTGTATCAATTTATGAGAAAAATATTGGAGAAGCATAATTGGAATACGAACTTAGGTATGGCAATGGTACAGCATTATGAAAAAATAAGACCGGTCCCTCTGCCGGAAAAATATAATTTATACCTCCGTTTGCAGTATCCGGAAAAATTCTGGAAAATAGCAAATCACTATTATAATTCCAACAAGGCATGGGTACCTGTCAGAAATAACGAAAAGCTTCAGAAATTAGTGGAGCAGGAAGACTTTAAAAATGTATTTCTAAGGAAATTTCATGAAAGCATTTGCTAATTAAAAACATACTAATTATAATGTAACTTA
>CAMJWQ010000218.1 GCA_946409475.1 uncultured Lachnospiraceae bacterium | reverse complement strand
ATTCAGTTGTAATCATCCTTTTCATGACAAGTTTCAATTCCGAATAAAACAAGTGCATTACTTTCTCTTCATTAAAACAAGGTACAATAACTGATATTCTGTCCAAACTCTTCCTCTCCTTAAATCAAGAAATGAGAACCAAAATAATTTATCCTAATAACAATGTTATCCCTTATTTGTTTTTTTAATCCTGTAATAGAGCACGAAGCAAAGAAACAGAAATACTCCCGCGGCCGACACCGCGATTCCGGTTTTAAGAAAAGGAGTTTCATAGTATAAGTCAATTTCATGTTCTCCGGCTTTTACCGGTAAAGCCATGTACATCACGTTTGCCGGAACCAGCTCGGTCTTTTCTCCGTTTACATATGCCTTCCAACCTTTGCTGTAGGGTATCGACAGACACAATAAACTATCCTCACTACTGTTATACACTCCGGTAATCCGGTTGTTGGTGACCTGTATATTCTCCAGTACAGTTTTATCTCTCGCTTTTATCTGTTCTTCATATTCAGCCATTGGCATTGTATAAACCTGTATATCACTTAAATGAAATATGCCGGGTTTGGTAAAGATAATTTCACACGATTTCATTGGGGTACTCTGATAGCCGAGATTAATAATATAATCCTCTTTCCCAAAATACGCATTGTTCCTGTCAGACCTGGAATAGACAGTTTTAACAATTTCATTTTCGCCTTTTACCCGAAGATTCATGGCATAATATTTTGTATTATTTATATTAAAATTCTCAAGCCGGAGATACGTTTCGGAATTCTCCATTCCCTGAAAATAAACAGTAATTTTTGTACCGGCCTTTGATACGTTGATATAATCTCCCTTACGAGTGATTCCTTTGCCATACCGTATGGTTACAGGCAGTACTTCCGACTTAAATCCGGCGGCGGAAGGATTACCGCCTTCATACGCATCCTTTTGGAGCATTAAAGTTGATTCCTCCGGCTCTTCCAAAACGGCTGCTCTGAGCATAATCTCCTGCTTTTGCAGCGGATTCAAAGTTTCATAAACCTCCCTGGCTACATAACTCTGATACCCATAACCCAAAGGCAGTGAAAACTGGTTTTCATACAAATAGTAGGTCTTGCTTTCCGTACTTTCTTCTTTTATCAATTGATATCCATAGGGAACCATCTCTTTAGCAGAAGTAACCAGATATTTAACACCTGCCAGTGTACTAAGACCAGACCGGTAGTCCAAATTATCAAAACGGTAGGATGCTTTCTGGCTTACTAATTCCAGTCCCGCCATATATTCTGAAAGCCTCTTATCCATTATACTGAAATAACCACTGACATCCCGAAAGCCAAGAAGCATACCTTCATTATACTGTTTATCACCGTATACCTCCACCCGGTAAAAGGAACTGTCCGATATATTGTCTATCATACTGACTGCCGAGTTCTCAATTGTCTTGTCAACCTTTCCTAAATCAATAAATTCACCTGTATAGTTACCAAATCGCCCAGAATTGGTCATATAACCATTGAGCCCCAGATTAATGAATACCAGTGTAAATATCACTGTTCTCTGCAGATAAACATTCTTTGTAAACCGGTTAAAAATAAGGATGCTGGCAATTGTTAAACCCAGCATAAGGAAAGCATATAAAATATATATACTGGGGTTAAAAAATCCCAAAACACCATATAAAACGGTTCCTGCTGCCAGCAGTAGCTTATCTGTTTTATTTAAGTGGAACAGGTCTTCATAAACCGAAGTAAATAAAAACGCAATCATAAAGCTGTAGCCAAACTCCCAGCGGTTACTTACATAGGAAAATCCGTTCATAAGATATCCGATAAAAGGAATCAGCAGACTAACGGTACCAATCAGAAAAACAACCCTCAACCGCCGGTATTTACTGTTTCGAAAGGCTACCAGGACAGCGGCTGGAACAATGGCAGCAAAGGTACAAAGAGTCCAAAAGCCCGGCGTTATAGTAGGGGCTATAAAGGAATTCGCAAACGTAACATAATATCCCGGAGTATAATAAAGCAGATTAACATCATATCCTGCGTCAAACCTGCCGTTATTAAAAAACGCCGCAAGTACGGGAAATAAAATCATAGCAGACATAATAATCCCTATAAGATAAAATAAACTGGTTCGGAATGCGGTTTTTAGAAATAATATCCACATGGGATCGTTACTGTTTTTATCATATGTGCAAAAAAACCTGTAAACTGCATATATAAAAATGATTATTGTCATCATATAGAAGAAGTAAAAATTACTTACAGCACTGATGAACGTCATCAGTATAAACAAATATGGTCTTTTCTTTTGTAATATGAGTTCAATTCCAAGAAAAAGCAGAGGCAGATAGATAAGCGGATTAGTGAAATAGGGGTGCCTTGTCCCGGCATAAAAAACATAACCGCAAAATACATAGATAAAAGCCCCCAGTACAGAAGGGTAACTGCTTTGTTTTCTATAGATACAATACGACAGATAACTGATGCCAGACAAATAAAGCCTGAGTATAATTAAGAAACGGTATAATCCTTCGAAATTTCCTTCTTTGCCGAATACCGAAAGCAAAGCCAGCGGATCACCTATGGCATAATAATTAAGTGTTGTCAGGGTATCAAACCCCATCCCTATATTAAAATCCACCAGGGGCACTTCCTTACCGGCAAATAGATTTTTAAGAAACCTGCCGTAATATACCAATGCAGGATAATGCTGGTTTATGCCGTCAAAGTTCCATATAAATGATTTGCCATTTGAAACAAACGGATAATATACAATAAACTGAAGTAAGAGAAAACCTGCTGTGAAGGGAATCATATAATAGATCAGAATATGCTTCATTTTTTCTTTCTTATTTGATTCATATAACATTTTAGATTCTCCTCCTTTAGTACTCCTGTATATTATAACCATAAGATGTAAAATATAACCAAGACTATTGGAGAATCAGATCTAGTAATGCTTTAGTTTAGTTCTAAATTGTGTAGGGGTAAGGCCAGTTCGCTTCTTGAAAATGCGCATAAAACAAGTGTCATGTTCATAGCCACAAAGGAGTGCAATTTCCTTTATTGAAAGAGCTGTGCTGCTTAAATAATGTTGCGCACTCATGACCTTCGCTGTGAGTAAATCGTCGTAGCAGCTAATACCAAACTGTGTATGATAGATCATTTGAAAGTGAGATATACTCTGATTCATTTTTTTTGCCAATTCTTTGATGGAAGTATATTGGCCAGCATTACTATATATTTCAGCTCGCAAGGCCGTCAATTCCTCACGATGCTGGGTATTATCGGATTGCACATTTGAATCTGAAACACTGTCACTGATTTTTAGCAGCAATAATTTAAGGAGCAGATCGATGTTTTCCGCCTTGCTTATAGAGGAGGATATCTTTTCACGACTGATCATTTTTAATAAATCTTCAATTTCTATTGGATTCGGAAGAAAGAACGGTGTGTCAAAAGGAATTCCTTTTTGAGTAATGAAATCTTCCTCAAAACAATCAAAATGAATATAGTGATTGACATAGGTTTTACCACATGTACGATAAAGCTGTTTGGAATCTTTCTTATATAGAATACAGCTGTCTGGGGAAACCATGATTTCCTGTCCGTTTATCGTCAGAAAGGCATTTGTTTTCAAAACAATCAAAAGGTAATCTCCTGACCCATGGGGTCTGTCAATGCAGAAATTCCCACCATGTCTGATATTAATCCCAATTGTATGTAATTCCATAGTATTTCTGCTCCATTTCAAATCGTAGGATTTGTCAGTTCAAACATATGATATGTTATTGAAACCGGTATGTCAATATGCAAAAATATAACTATCATTTTGAAAGGAGTTGGCAGCATGAAAAATATTTCTATGTTAATTAACGCCAAAGACAAAATAGCATTTATCCACCCGGAAATTTATGGACACTTCTCGGAACATCTTGGGCGCTGCATTTATAATGGAATCTATGTAGGGGAAGCTTCTGCTATTCCAAATGTAAATGGGATCCGAACTGATGTTGTAGACGCATTCCGAAACATAAAATTACCAGTTCTCCGCTGGCCGGGAGGATGCTTTGCAGAAGAATATCATTGGAGGGATGGAATCGGCGAAAAAAAATCACGTAAAAAGATGGTAAATACAAACTGGGGTGGTGTAACAGAAGATAATTCTTTTGGAACACATGAATTCATGGAGTTATGTGAGCAGGCAGGCTGTGAGCCCTATATCGCTGGAAACGTGGGAAGTGGTACTGTACAGGAACTTGCTGAATGGATAGAATATATGACCTTCGATGGCCTCTCACCCTTGGCTGAATTGCGAAAAGCTAATAATAGGGAAAAACCATGGAAGCTCAAGTATCTTGGCATCGGAAATGAGAACTGGGGTTGTGGCGGCAATATGCGTCCTGAGTATTATGCCGATGTATACCGTAGGTATCAGAGCTTTTGTAAAAACTATTCAGGAAACGAATTATTTAAAATTGCATGTGGTCCGAGTTCGGCAGATTATAACTGGATGGAGGCGATGATGAAAAATCTGGATTCAAATATGACCAGCGGCATAGCTCTCCATTATTATACAATGCCATTCTGGCCAGCAATGGAATCCGCAACTAAATTTGATGATGAGGCTTATTACGAGACCATCTCCAGTGCTGCATTTCTGGATATCCTCTTAACCAGACATACAGAGATCATGAACCGATATGATCCCGATAATCATATCGGCCTGGTTGTAGATGAGTGGGGATGCTGGCATGAGGTGGAACCAGGTACCAATCCGGGCTTCCTTTATCAGCAGAACACAATGCGTGATGCCATGGTTGCAGCAATTTCATTGAATATATTTAACCGACACAGTAAGCGAGTTGTTATGGCAAATCTCGCACAGGTGGTAAATGTACTGCAATCACTAATCCTTACAGATGGTGAAAAGATGATAAAAACACCAACCTATCACGTTTTTGACCTCTACAAGGAGCATCAAGGTGGTGAGACGGTATACTGTTATACAGACAATGAAACCATGAGTGACAGGAAAAACGCACCTTTGATTTCCAGCTCTGCCTCCATAAAAAATGGAGTGATGACCATCACGCTCGCTAACTGCTCCCCTTATGAAGAAGCGGAGGTATCTTGTGTTATCAGCCATTTTTCTGGGGATAATGCCAGTGCGAGAATATTGACAAATGAAATCCATGCACACAATGACTTTGATAATCCAGATAGAGTGAAGATAACAGATTATACAGTGAGTTTCTCTGGAAATGTTATCATAGTAAAGTTACCACCATGTTCAGTCGTTTCTATTAGCATAGAATAAGCTGTATAACAGAGGATGTTTCGTCCATAAAGAAAATATCCAGCTAAATATCTATACAATTCTTGTCCCAAACGCAAATCAATTGGAATATGATTTGATGTCCGGTAAATGGTAGCTGTGGATGAAACTATGTAAAAATAAGCAAGACACTCTACAATATAAACTTTGACGTAAAGTGCCTTGCTTAATCTGCTATCATAGGTCTAGCTTCTAAATTTAAGCCATTTGCTTCTGTTACTTTTTCTAATATAATTTTTCTGCCGCTTTACAAGATTGAATACGACTTTTTGGGGGTTTGAAGAATCAGTGTCTGTTTCTGACGTATCTGGAATGCAGAGGATTTTGTATAGCTTACTTGGTAAAAATAATTATCATTCCCTATAAGTTCTTATCCACAATTTCTTTTAGAACAGGTAAAACATCATGTTCAAACCATGGATTTTGCTTCAGCCAGCCAAGATTTAAAGGTGATGGATGGACCAATGGAAAATATTCCGGCAGATATTTCTGATAATTTCTCACTGTTTCAGTTAAACTTTTCTCGCGCCTTTTATCCAGATAATATTTCTGCGCATAGCTGCCAATTAGTATTATGATTTCAATATTTGGCATCTCATTCAGTAAACGTGGATGCCATTTTTCTGCAAAGCCCTTTCTAGGCGGGGCATCACCGGATTTCGCTTTTCCCGGATAATAGAAATCCATCGGCAAATGAGCGATACGATCCGTGTTATAAAATATCTCGCGGGATATCCCCATCCACTCTCTTAATCGGT
>CAMJWQ010000217.1 GCA_946409475.1 uncultured Lachnospiraceae bacterium | reverse complement strand
CTTCTTCCCGAGCCTACCAGTCCGGAAAAGCCTAATACCTCACCTTTTTTCAAATCAAAGCTGACATTCCTTACCTCTTTTCCCGCTTCTAAATTTCTTACTTCCAATATGGTTTCGGAAGTCGCATGGTTATGCTTCATATATAAATTTTCAAGAGGACGGCCTACCATGAGAGAAACCAGCTCATCATGATTTGTTTTCTTTGTTTCAACGGTATCAATATACCGTCCGTCTCTCATAACCGTAATCCGGTCCGTTATCTCATCAAGCTCAGACATTCTATGGCTGATATATATAATACCGACATTCTTTTTTTTCAAATTTCCGATCGCTTCGAACAATACCTCTACTTCCCTGTCCGTTAAAGAAGACGTTGGTTCATCCATAACAACTATTTTTGCACCAAACGAAATTACTTTTGTTATTTCTATCATCTGTCTCTGCGCAATATTAAGTTTCTCAATACTTTGTGTGGGTTTTAAGTCCATATCAATTTGTTTTAAAAATTCACTTGCCATACGGTTCATTTTTGCTTTATCTACAATACCGAATTGATTTCTGGGTTCTTGTCCCAAAAAAATATTTTCCGCCACAGTCATGTAGGGAATCAGCATTAGCTCCTGATGGATAATCCTGATTCCATTACTTTTGGCACTTTCCACGTCTGTAATTATGGCTTCTTTTCCATCTATAAATATTTTTCCCGAATCTTTTGTATAGGCCCCACCTAAAATTTTAATTAAGGTAGATTTTCCCGCACCATTTTCTCCTAAAAGTGCATGTACTTCACCTGCCTTTAAATCAAGACAGATATTATCCAATACCTTAATGCCGGAAAAGGATTTACAAATGCCTGTCATTTTAAGTAAAGATTCCATAAATTTCTCCTTATATTTTCATAATTATTTCCTATAAGATGAAATAAATGCCGGCGCAAACAGCGATACGCCGGCATTATTCTAAATTACTGCCATCCTTCTAAGTAATCCGCTACATTGGAACCATCAATTGTAAATGCCGGTACATCAATTTGAAATGCTTCCGGTTCTTCGCCTTTTAAAATAGTTTGTGCCACATTATAGCATTCCTCACCAATTTTAATTGGGGACTGTGCGGCAGTCATTCGATAAAGAGTATCATCCCTGGAAATAACCTGTTTCGCTTCCGGCGCACCATCAACACCGTAAATTTTCACATCAAGACCTGCTGTGGTTATTGCCGCAAACGCACCCATTCCACACTGATCATTGATACCGAAAACAGCAACTAAATCCGGATTTGCCTGCAGAATATCACTGGTAATTGTCTGCCCTTTTTCCACGGTTCCTTCTGCGTCAAGTGTTGTAACAATTTCAAAGCCTTTTCCTTCAATTGTTTCTAAGAATCCTGCTTCTCTATCATTACACGCACTATTTGCCGGGTAATTAAGAACTGCAATTTTACCACCTTCCGGTAAGTCCGCAATCATTGCTTCGGCGCATAAAACACCTGCCTGTTTGTTATCCGTCGCCACATAAGCATCAACCAAATCTAACTGTGCCACGGAGGAGTCGAAATTAATAACCGGAATTCCCGCTTCATTTAATTTCTGCAATGCCGGAGTTATCGCATCCCGGTCAACCGGATTTAAGAATACGGCATCCACTCCCTGTGCAATAAAATCTTCAATGATCTGAATTTGCTTTGTACTATCCTGTTGTGCGTCAACCACTACCGTTTTAGCTCCATCAGCCGCTGCTTTGGTCGTAATGGAATACGCCACAGTCTTAAAAAAATCGGATTCACACCAATAGGTAACACCATATAATTTTGCTTCTCCTGATGTTGCCTCTTTTGCCTCTTCCGTAGCAGCCTCTGCCACTGCTTCCGCTTCTTCTGTCTGTGTTTCTGTTGCTGATGTTTCTGCCGCCGATGTACTTCCACAGCCTGCAAGTATAGTTGCAAGCATCCCCATCGACAATATCATCGCAATACTTTTTCTTAACATAATAAAAAATCCTCCTAAATTTATGTTCTATTAATATCTATGTTATGTGCAGCGCTACACGTAAACATCATGATAAACGATCCTATATTTTTGCTAAAAGATCAAAATCCCCTTTAATATCCTCATAGATTTTATCGTATAACCTATGGTATTTCTCATATATTTCAACATTTTCCCTTATGGGAGATGTCACCTCTTTATCCCAAATGAAGGTATCACAGGCTTCTGCAATGCCGGCAAACACTTCTGTTGCAACTCCGGCTAAAATAGCGGCGCCAAAGGCGGGTCCCTCCTCCAGATTAATGGTTTTGATATTACATTTATACATATCTGCCATAATCTGCCTCCATATTTTACTGCGGCTGCCTCCGCCGCATACACGCATAGAAGTCACTGTTTCTCCAATTTCCTTTAAAATATTATTGCAATCCGCCAGGGAATGAGTGATGCCTTCCATAATTGCCCGAAGAAAATGATTTCTTGTATGCACGGCATTAATACCTATAAAGGTTCCTCTGCAATTAGGATTCATATGCGGCGTTCTTTCACCCATCAAAAATGGCAAGAATAATAGTCTTCCGCTTCCCAAAGGAATACGCTCTATTTCTTCATTCACAATTTCATGAATACTCTTTCCTGTATTTTCTGCCTTTTCTTTATATCCTTCACAAAATTCCTTTTCAAACCAATTCATGGATAAAGACGCTGCCTGGGGGCCTCCCATTGTATGCCAGCAGCCTGGTACCGCACAGCAGCATACATGCAGGCTTCCATCCGGAATTTCTTTATATTCGTCTAAGTGCGTATATACAATGGCAGATGTCCCGATGGAAGTAAATGCCTCTCCCGCTCTGATGATACCTGTTCCAATAGCAGCGGAAGCATTGTCACTTGCTCCTGCAATTACTGCCACCTTTGTGGAAAGTCCGCATAATTTTGCTATATCCTCCCGTATATACCCTGTGATTTCCTGAGATTCATATACTTTACCCAATAAATTTTTATCGATTTTCAATTTTTCCAAAACAATATCCGACCAGCATCTGTTTTTTACATCTAAAAGCTGCATGCCGGAAGCATCGGATACATCTGTCGCATACTCACCTGTTAAAACAAACCTTATATAGTCTTTAGGCAATAAAATATGCTTACATTTTTTGTATACTTCCGGCTGGTTTTCACGAACCCAAAGTATTTTAGCGGCTGTCCATGCCGCAATGGGAGGATTGCCGGTAATTTGCATCCATTCATTTTCCGGCATGATTCTCCTCATCTCAAAGACCTGCTTTTCGCTTCTCTGATCACACCAGATAATGGTATTTCCTAAGGGCCGGTTTTTTTCATCCAACATAACAAGTCCATGCATCTGCCCTGATAATCCAATCCCACTCACTTGCTCCGCCAAAATTCCCGATTTTTTCATCACCTCTGCAAGGGTATCCAATACCGCTTTTTTCCAATCCAGCGGATTTTGCTCCGCCCATCCATTCTGCGGTTTATACATTTCATAATCACAGGAGGCTTCCCTTATAACCTTTCCCTTTTGATTCATAAGAATTGTTTTTGTTGCACTTGTTCCCAAATCTATCCCGATTAAATATTTCATTTTCATCCACTATTTCCCTTCACTTTTTCCGTATGTTGTCATTCAAAGGCCTGTATATGACAGATTTTTTTGTTTTATTATTCTATCCTGCTTTCAAAGCCTTTTATTACCTTTTGAAATTGTATGATATTTTCTCTTAAATCTCCGTCAAACAGTGCTGTTCCCGCTACAATAATATTGGCTCCCGCCCGTAAGACCGCATTTAAATTTTTCAGATTAACATCTCCATCTACCTTAATGTCATACTTAAGATTCAGCTTTGCTCTTCTCCTTGCCGCCTCAGATATCTTTTCTAAGGAATCCATCAAAAACTTTTGTCCACCCACACCTGGCTCTACACTCATAATCTGAAAAACCTCAATTTCTTTTAAGAGTACGTCAGAAATTTCTTTTACCTGTGTTCCGGGGCTAATAATAATTCCGGATTTTTTTCCCATTTTTTTTATTTTCCTGATGATATCCATTACGGATTCTTCCGTTTCATAATGGATGGAAATAATATCGGCTCCTGCTCCTGCCACTTCCCGTACTATTTTCCCGGCATTTTCTGTCATAATATGCACATCAAATACCATGGAATTATTTTTTCGTATACTCTTTATCAATGGAATATCCATACATATGGAAGGGACAAATTTTCCATCCATAATATCCAAATGTAAATAAGAAACCCCCTCCTCCTGCATGATTTCAAACTGCTTCCTTAAAAAATTATAATCCGCGCCTATAATCGATGGTGCCAAATGATACATCCAATTTACCTATCTTTCCGTTATTTTTTTATCTTGTTGCAATCTATGGCAGATTGAATTTTCATTAAGTGCTTCGAATAATCAATTTTCTTCTTTGTAATATATCCTAAATAGAGCGCGTCCATTATAAATTGGTCCGCAACACGTCTTGTTACCTTATCCCTGCCAATTGTCAAATCACTAATGGCGATAAAAAGACTAATGTCCGTATATTTAAGCAAGGGCGACTTGTTCATCTTGGTAATACTAATTGTCTTTGCCCCTGCCTGCTTGGCAATCTTCATAGCTTGTACCACATTCTTTGAGCGTCCTTCATAGGAAATTGCAATCGCTGTGTCACCGGGCTTCATATTGCCGGCCGTCACAAGCTGCAGCATAACATCGCTGTGTGCGGTACAGGGAATACCCAGTCTTGAAAATTTCATATATGCCAGCTGACATACGGCCTGGGCATCCCCTGCTCCCAGAAAATGTATGGAATTTGCATTTAACAGCGCATCCAATGCTTCGTTGTACTTATTCTCGTTCGCCAGAATTAACGTATCATTTAACGTCTGAACATTACTCTGAAACACTTTTTTTAATATGGTAGCCATATCATCTGAGGTATCAATGCCCTCTTCCTGTATCTCTGTTCCTTCTGCCAGTGCCACTGCAAAGGCCTGCTTCATGGCAGAGTATCCATTAAAGCCCATATGCCTGCAGAATCTAATTACCGATGCCTCACTGCTTCCGGATTCCCTTGCAATATTTGCCAGATTCATTTCAGGGACAGCCTCCGGATTATCTAATATTGCCTGTGCAATTGCCTTCTCCGCTCTTGATAAGGTAGGAATTAAAAAACGTATTTTTACAATCAATTCATTCATGCATGTTTACTCCATATTTGCTTCTTGATTTTAAAGTTACTCTTTAAATAAATTATATCTAACCCCTTCCATGAAGTAAATATTCGGCACGTTTTTTACTACTAATAACCAATATTACTTTATATTATTTATATATTATTACTAAATTTTTGACCATTTTTTTATTTTTTTGATTTTAAATACTTCATAGCGAATTTTTTTTATGACAACAAACTTCATTTTTTACTTTCTATTTTTGAATAATAACTTCAAAATGCATTTTAAAAATGTAAAAAACAGTCCATCTAATGCTTTCGCTTCAAATGAACTGCTATATCCTGTAATTTTGAGATTTTAAAAATGCCTTTTCATTGTTTCTATTGTAACACCACCACACAGCTATTTTTACACTGGCTTTTTCGATATTTGCCACGTGACAAATCCCGGAATAACTGTTTTAAAAAATAAAAAGCCCCACAAACTTGATGTTTATGAGGATTCCAGAAAGGCGTCTAACGGATTTGAACCGATGATCAGGGAGTTGCAGTCCCATGCCTTACCACTTGGCTAAGACGCCATATTATAGTATATGCAAGTAAATTATAACAAATGCAAATTTTCAAGTCAATAATTTTCTAATGACTCCAAGGGGATTTGAACCCCTGTTACCGCCGTGAAAGGGCGGTGTCTTAACCGCTTGACCATGGAGCCAGTTTCCTAACTGTTATGGCTTCAAAGCCTTAACCGCTGTTCCCTTTTGAGCTCCCCGAGTAGGGCTCGAACCTACAACCCCTCGGTTAACAGCCGAGTGCTCTACCATTGAGCTATCGAGGACTGTACCTTCAAAACTGCACACCGCTATGACTTCCAATTCTTCTTTTCTAAGGATAAGCTTTCGACCGATTAGTAACAGT
>CAMJWQ010000216.1 GCA_946409475.1 uncultured Lachnospiraceae bacterium | reverse complement strand
CCTTTTTTATTAACGAAATGGTATCTTCAAAGTCAAATTTTTCAGTGATTTCCTGTTTTAAAAATGAATTTATTTCTTGCATTTTATTAATTGCATAATCTATTTCCACATTTGAGCCGTTCTTGTAAGCACCGATATTAATTAAGTCTTCTGCCTCGGAATAGGTCGCAAGAACATTTCTCATTTTTCCCGACAGCTCCTTATGCTCTTTTGAAATAATCTGATTCATACATCTTGATATGCTTTGCAAAACATCAATTGCAGGATAATGGTTCTTATGGCTCAGCTTTCTTGATAAAAGAATGTGTCCGTCCAGGATGCTGCGGGCCGTATCCGTTATGGGTTCGTTAAAATCATCTCCGTCTACTAATACCGTGTATAATCCGGTTATGGAGCCCGCAGGGGAATTTCCTGCCCTTTCCAACAGCTTTGGCATTTGAGAATATACACTGGGCGGATATCCTCTGGTTACCGGAGGTTCCCCGGAGGCCAGACCAATTTCTCTTTGTGCCATGGAAAATCGGGTCAGGGAATCCATCATCAACAGAACATCTTTTCCTTTATCTCTGAAATATTCGGCAATAGCCGTTGCCGTTTTCGCTGCCTTGTTTCGAATCAGGGCAGGCTTATCGGAAGTAGCAACCACAACAACCGAACGTTTTAACCCTTCCTCCCCTAAATCTCTTTCCAAGAATTCTCTGACTTCTCTGCCCCGCTCACCAATAAGTGCAATTACATTAACATCTGCCTTGGTATTCCTGGCAAACATCCCAAGCAGCGTACTTTTTCCCACACCGCTTCCTGCAAATATGCCGATTCTTTGACCCTTTCCAACGGTAATAAGACCGTCAACGGCTTTTACGCCAAGGGGCAATACCTCGTTTATCATATCCCTGTCCAATGGGTCGGGCGGATTTGCTTCAACAGGATATTTAAGAAAATTCTCCATTTTCTCCCCATTTAAGGGATTGCCTAAGCCATCAAGAACCTGGCCTAATAATTGCTCGCCCACCTTTATGCTTAAAGGCTGCTCCAAGCTTTCCACCATACTTCCCAAAGAAATTCCTTCCGTATTTTCGTAGGGCATCAACAGGGTTTTCTTTTCAGATATCCCAACGACTTCAGCCAAAACATAATTATCATTTTCTCTGTCCGCATATATTTTACAGATATCATTTAATCTGGCGTCAGGGCCAATAGATTCTATTGTTAATCCTACTAATTTGGAAACCTTGCCATATCGTTTAAAGTAGGTTCTTTCCTTTAATTTCCTGAATTTTTCCATTTGAGCTGTTGACATAAGCAAACCAATCCCCTTACTGTGTATATACTAAAGATTTAATTGCCTTCGTAAGTTCATCCAGTTCCACGTCTATACTGCAATCATATAATCCGCCGTCGGTTTCAATCATACACTGCGAAACGCTTAACGAAGTATCCTCAATGATTTCCAGCGACTTCATTTCGGAAACCTTTTGCATTAATTTTTCCTTATTTTCCTTTATATACTTATAATCCTCATTGGAAACCCGAATAATAAAAGTACGGCTTCCCTCCAGCTTGAGCACCGTATTATGTATGACGTGCAAAAGGATATCCTTACGCTTATCCGTCTCAAGAGAGAAAACATATTGATACACATCAGCAACCGCATTAAGGATAAGCGGTTCCATTTCCTGCAGCTTTTGCTGATAAGATTCTTCTAACTGCTTTTCTTTTTTCTTAAGCTCCTGCAGCTTACCTGCAAGCTCTGTCTCAGCCTTCTTTTGTCCTTCAGCATAGCCCTTGTCTGCTCCCTCCTGATACGCCCGCTCTTTAATACCGGCAGCTTCCGAATTAGCTTCCCTGACTATTCCTTCCGCCTTTTCTTCCGCTTCCCTGAGCGTTTCTTCCATAGTTTTTTTATTCTTTTCTTCTTCCTGCTCTTTACATATCAGTTCAATCTGGCTTGCCTTTAAACCGGCAACAAAATCATCCTCTTCACCGGATTGCAGCTGTTTTTCTTCCAGTGTTTTTTGTAACAGCTCCAGTTTGTCCGCTATCAGGGCGTTCGTATCAATCACTCTTTTCGTATCCTGCTTCCATACCACCCGGTCGGATTTTAACAAATTAGACAATGATCTCATCTCCTCCGCCTCTGGAAATAACAATTTCTGAGGTTTCTTCCAATTTTCTGATTATATTTACAATCTTCTGCTGTGCTTCCTCCACATCCTTCATACGGACAGGTCCCATAAATTCCATATCTTCCTTAATCATAGCTCCCAGACGCTTGGATAAGTTATTAAAGATGACTCCCTGCACTTCTTCATTAGCACCCTTCAGTGCTATTGCCAGATCACCGTTATCCACATCTCTGAGCACTCTTTGAATAGCCCTGTCATCCAGAGTAAGGATATCTTCAAATACAAACATCTTCTTACGTATTTCATCAGCAAGCTCAGGCTGGTCTAATTCCAGATTCTCCATAATATGTTTTTCCGTACCGCGGTCTACGGAATTTAAAATTTCCACAATGGCATCCACACCGCCAATAATGGTATAATCCTGGTTTGCCAAAGATGATAATTTTCTTTCTAATATATTCTCCACCTCTTTTATTACCTCCGGAGATGTTCCATCCATTAATGCGATACGTTTAGCCACTTCTGCCTGAATCTCAGGAGGAAGGGCCGACAGTACACTGGCCGATTGCTGAGGCGATAAATAAGATAATATCAAAGCAATCGTTTGGGGATGTTCATCCTGAATAAAATTAAGCAATTGCGATGCTTCTGTTTTTCTGGCGAATTCAAAAGGTCTGACCTGAAGAGATGCGGTTAATTTAGAAATGACATCAAGTGCTTTATCTGTTCCCAATGCTTTTTCCAATAGTTCCTTCGCATAACCTATTCCGCCTTCGGCAATATATTGCTGCGCCAGACACATTTCGTAAAATTCATTAATTATGGTTTCTTTTAATTCCGGTGAAACACTTCTTGTATTGGCTATTTCCAATGTCAATTCTTCAATTTCTTCATCTTTTAAATGCTTGAATATATTAGCTGATTTTTCAGGTCCCAAGACAATCAGTAAAATTGCAGCCTTTTGAATACCTCTAATTGCTTCTTTACGTTCATGTGCCATTATGCATCACTTCCATTCCTCATTTAACCAGTTTCGTAATAATTGTGCTACGGATTCTGAGTTTTCATCAACAAACTTTTCAATCATTAATCTGACTTCGGATTTACTGTTCAGATCAAAATCTTCTAATTCCGCCGCCTGTTCCTTGGTTGATGCCAATAGCTCCTCTACCGACAGCTCATTTTCTTCACTCGGAACAGGTTCTTTTCTTATACTTCTAAATACAACAAAGCCCAGCACCCCAAGTATAATGGCAATTAAGCCCATTTGCAGATAATCCCTAAGACCCAGGTTCGAATCCTCTTTCGCTTGGAAAAAAGGCACCTCATAAGCCACAATAGATATATTATCCTCTGAAATTCCTGTTGCATTTGCTACCATGGTATATAAATCAGCATCTACATCCGTTTTTATTTGCGCACTGTTCTGCTCCTTAAATTCATCAAAGGTAATACCATCCAGTGCCCCGGTCTTTTCCAGATCTTCTTCAGAATAAACCTTATAAGTTGCGGCAACTATCGAAATGGAGGATTCATCATACTTAATGGTTCCGGGAGGAATCTGGGTATTCGTAATTGTTTCATTCGGTAAATAATCTCTTTTTTCCTCCGTAACCGTTGACGTGGTTCCGTCTCCGTTTTCTATCATATAGGTAGTTCCGTCATCGTCATTCGAATCCGTCCCCGGAACCGCAGCAGAGCCATTCGTTGTTTCGGATTCATAAATGCTTTCACTTCCAAGCACGCCCTGATCCTGCCCTTCGGCCGGTGTATAGGTATGCTCCGTTTGATCGATGGCGGAAAAATCTATTGAAAGATTCGGCGAAACCTCAACATTATCATATAAGCTGGTGCCAAGCATAACATCCCGCACTTCACCTTTAACCAGATTCTCCGCTTGGGTTTTCGCTGCCAGCCGGGTACTGGTGTCACCGATTTCCGTATCCTGTTCATCACCGGAAAACAGCAAATTTCCGGTAGAATCAATAATCAGGACATGCTCCGTCGTCGTATTTCCCACTCCGGTAGCAAGACTTTTCGCAATTGCTTTTGCCGTATCCGAACTCATTTCATCCTCTAATGTAAGAATTACACTGACATAGGTATCTTCTTCTTTAGAAAAAATGGTACCGTCCTTATCAGGCATGGTAAGCTGAACGCTTGCTTTCTTAATATTTTCCATTGCCTCTAAATTATCCGCTATGTATTCTTCCAAATATAATTTGTATTTTTTATTTTTATCTTCTTCAGTGGCGCTGAAACCATCACTGAATACATTTTCAATTCCGTATCCGTCTGCCGGTATACTATTGGCTCCCAACAAAAGTGTGGCATCGGATATGTCCTGTTTTTGTACTGAAATTATCAATCCATCGTCAGAAATCTTATTAGTGATGCCTTCACCCTCTAATAAATCCCTTACCTCGGATGCTTCCTTTGTTGTTGTACATGTTATTAAGGTTACGTATGTTGGTTTCGTAAGAACAGTAATTAGAATTGCAAATGTTAAGATAACAAGAGCTGCCACACTAATGATTAATGTCTTTTGTTTTCTTGTAAATTTATTCCACCAGTCTAACAGCTTTTGTGGAATCATTTTAATTTTATCGGGCATTTTTTTCACCTAACCTATGAGTGTCTTATATCTGAATCTGCATAATTTCTTTGTATGCTTCTAAAAATCTATCTCTTAATGCTATGGTATACTGTAATGCAGTTGTAGCTTTTTCCTGCGCTATTGTCAAATCATGAGTATTTTCCGACAGACCAAGTGAAAGCTTGATTTCCTCATTTTCAGCATCCTGCGCCAGGCTGCCTGTCTCATTTACCAGGTTAAGGGCCGACTTCAATAGAGTACCAAATTCCGCCTCATTATCACTGTTCACACTCTTGTTTGCCGCATCTTTTATATAAGAAGAACTAATGTTTTGCAGAGATGATATATCCATGTTTTATGCCTCCTATTGTCCCATTTGTAGTCCTTTTGATGCCATCGACTTACTTGCCTCAAATGCAGTAGTATTTGCTTCAAAGGCACGGCTGGCGTCAATGAGATTCGTCATTTCCGTAACGATATTTACATTAGGATAGGTAACGTATCCGTCCTCGTCCGCATCCGGATGGGAAGGATCATAAGTTTTAACCATTTCCGTTTCATAATCCTGAGTGACACTGGTAACTTTAACGCCATTCCCCACATAACCGGCAGTACTATCCGCCAAGTACCTATCAAAGGTTTGATGATTGCCTTTTTCTGCAAAGGTAACAATCTTCCGCCGGTAGGCCGTACCGTCTTCCGTCCTCGTAGTATTTGCGTTAGCAACGTTCTGCGCTATAACATCCATCCTGAATCTTTGTGCGCTCATTCCGGACGCATTAATAGCAAAAGAATTAAATATAGACATTAATACCCTCCTTTTATTTCATAACCGACTGCAATCTTTTAAATTCCGCAGTCATACTGTCCATTAAGCCGTCATACTTGGTCTGATTGGACGCTAATTCTACGTTTTCCGTATCTATATCAACATTATTTTCGTCTAACCGATAAGAAAGATTTTCATTGTCAGTATAAATCTCTCCGTTTATCTTACTAAGATCAATATTGGCAATAGCCTCATCCAGGCTTTTATGCTTTGTCATTTTCAATTCTTTTGACAGTATATCTTCGAATGCAACATCCTGGCGCTTATAACCAGGTGTACTCTGATTAGCTATATTATTGCTTATGGCTTCATTTCTAAGCCATGCTGCGTCTGCTGCTTTATCCAATATATTAATATAGTCAAATGCATTTGAATCAAACATATGAATACCTCCGTATACTTTTATCCTAGTATAAAATTACTAATTTTAATTATAGATTAAATAGAAAAAAACTCAAGCCTATTTTTATATTTCGATATTTATTTACAAATTTCTTTATCTAAAAAGCTAAAAACAAAAAAAGATTTGTATAATAAACACAAATCTTTTTAACAGAAATTATC
>CAMJWQ010000215.1 GCA_946409475.1 uncultured Lachnospiraceae bacterium | reverse complement strand
GGATAAAAACAAATACTCGCTCTGCTCGTGCTTGTTTTTCTTCCCATAAGTTATACTATCAGAAGTAAAGTGCACTTCTGATAGCACTCTAGAACTCCGTTCTTTCGTTAACTTATGGGATAAAAACAAATACTCGCTCTGCTCGTGCTTGTTTTTCTTCCCATAAGTTATATTATCACATGGAAGCATATTTGTTAATATGCTTTTATCAAATTAAAAAGTTAATCCGGTGCTCCTTTTGCTTTACTCCATTTCAGAAATTTCCTTTTCAAAGTGAAACAGCTTATTAAATACATTTGACAATATCTTAATTCGTAGTATACTAATTTTGTATTTTCAAAAATTTCAAAGTAAAAAATCATTAAGGAGCTTTTATGAAACTAATTACCTATAAGAAATCTGTAAATGAAAAAGAAAAAATCGGAATTGTTTCTAAAGATGAAAAATATATCTATCCGATAGAACAATTCGGAATTGACATAGCAACCATGAATGATTTCATTGTAAAGGTTACAATGGAACAGCTTCTTTCACTGGAAGAAAAATTGCAGGCATCCCATTTATTATACGATAAACGGGAAGATATTATTAAACTGGCACCTATCCCTAATCCCTCTCAGGATATTATTTGTTTAGGTATTAATTATATGGCACACGCTGAAGAATCTGCCCGTTACAAAAAAGAAGCATTTGGCGGTGAACGCAATTTTGCTGTTTATTTTTCAAAAAGGGTAAACGAGGCCGTTGCTGACCAAGATACGATACCCTCTTATCCGAATTTGGTTGACAGTCTGGATTACGAGGCGGAGCTGGCCGTTATTATAGGAAAAGATGCAAAAAATATACCGGAGGAAGACGCCTATCGTTATATATTCGGCTATACTATTTTAAACGATATCAGTGCACGTAATTTACAGACCCGCCATAAACAATGGTATTTCGGAAAAAGTTTGGATGGTTTTACGCCAATGGGACCTTATCTGGTCACTGCTGATGAAATTCCCTTTCCCCCTTCTCTATCCATAAAAAGCAGGGTGAACGGAGAATTGAGGCAGAATTCTACTACAGGTTTACTGATTTTTGATATCGCACATGTTATCCATGAGCTCTCTCAGGGAATGACCCTGAAAGCCGGTACCATAATATCTATGGGAACCCCTGCCGGTGTGGGCATGGGTTTTCAGCCTCCGAAATTCTTAAAACCGGGCGATACTGTTGAGTGTGAAATAGAGGGTCTTGGTATTCTCACAAATAAGATTAAATGACAGGTTCGCCAGAACTTGTTGAAGAAAACAGCGTATCAAGTAACTTTACTTTGATACGCTGTTTCTATCAGTTTATTTTAATACATTGTTACTTATAACCCTATTTACTTATAAATATTCCATTGAGACCTTATTTATACTCCCAGATATGCCTTACGGACATCATCATTATCCATTAATTCTTTGGCATCACCTTCCATCTTAATATGTCCTGTTTCCAGAACATAAGCACGGTCTGCAATGGATAAAGCCATTTTAGCATTCTGTTCAACCAACAATATGGTAATTCCCTGGTTATGAACCTCTTCAATAATAGAAAAAATTTCTTTTACCAAAATGGGGGACAGGCCCATGGACGGTTCATCCATTAACAGAATCTTCGGTTTTGACATGATCGCACGTCCCACGGCAAGCATTTGCTGTTCTCCTCCGCTTAAGGTTCCTGCCAGCTGCTTACTGCGTTCCTTCAGTCTGGGAAAACGCTGGTACACATCTTTAATACCGACCTTTATATCATCCTTACTGTTAAATATATAAGCACCCATTTCTAAGTTTTCCTCTACCGTCATGGTAGGAAATACATGCCTTCCTTCGGGTACGTGTGCCATGCCCAGAGATATAATCTTACTGGGTTCTGTCTTTAATAAATTATTGTCATATAATAACACATCACCTGATGCGGCTTTTTTCAACCCGGTAATCGTATGCAAAATTGTTGTTTTGCCCGCACCATTTGCTCCTATTAGAGTTACGATTTCGCCTTCTTCTACATGTAAGGAGACATCGTGTATTGCATGTATTGCACCATAGCTTACGTTTAAATTATTTACTTTTAACATCACGACTCCTCCTATTCACCAAGATATGCTGCTATAACTTTAGGATTTTTGGATACCTCCTCCGGTGTCCCTTTGGCTATAATTTCACCATAATCAATAACAACAATTCTTTCACAGATATTCATTACCAGGCTCATATCATGTTCAATTAATAGTATGGAAATATTAAATTTCTCACGTATTAAATTGATCGCTTCCAATAATTCGCCCGTTTCCGTAGGGTTCATTCCGGCTGCAGGCTCATCCAGTAACAATAGCTTCATGTCGGTTGCCAAAGCGCGGGCAATTTCCAATTTACGCTGTTGACCGTAAGGGAGATTTTCTGCGATATTATCTGCCAGATGTTCCATATGAAAGAGAGCTAATAATTCTCTTGCCTTTTTATCAATTTCCTCTTCTTCCTTCCAGAACTTTCTTGTTCTGAGTATGGCGGAAACCATGGAATATTTCATGTTTTTATTAAAAGCGACTTTCACATTTTCAATAACGCTTAATTTTTTAAACAAACGGATGTTTTGAAAGGTCCTGGCAATCCCGGCAGCCACGACCTGATGTGTGAGCTTCCCGTTCATTTTTTCACCGTTTAAAAAGAAGGTTCCTTCCGTCGGCTGGTATACGCCGGTTAACAGATTAAATACGGTGGTCTTTCCGGCACCGTTTGGCCCAATCAATCCGACCAGTTCACTTTTTCCTATTTCTATATCGAAATTATTAACGGCTTTCAATCCGCCAAATTGAATTCCAAGATTTTTGGCTTGTAATACAGGAGCTTCTTTACTCATTGTCAGCACCTCCCTTATTTTTTCCAAATACCTTTTTCAGTACTCTGATCAGTGAAAATTCATACGTTCCGAATATTCCACCCGGTCTGAAAATCATTACCAGTACCAAGACTACAGAATACATCAGCATACGGTAGCTGGCAAAATCTCTTAACAATTCCGGAAGGGCGGATAAAACGGAGGCTCCGATGATAGATCCTGTAAAAGATCCGGATCCGCCTAATATCACCATGGTTAAATATTCCGATGATTTCATGAAGCTGAAGGTATTCGGTATCATAGCCGTCATGTAATGAGCATAAATTGCGCCTGCGACACCGGCAAACATGGCGGATATGGTGAAGGTCATGACCTTGTAATTAGTGACATTGATACCGGATGAACTGGCGGCAATATAATCTTCACGAATGGCTTTTACGGCACGGCCGAATCTGGATCTGATAAACATATACATAATGACAACACAAATTATCATAACAACATATACATAATGTACATCTGAAAGCTTTTTGATCCCGCTTAAGGTTTTTCCGCCGCCGGTAATAGCAAAATTACAAAATGCCACACGGACTATTTCCGCAACGGCTACCGTAACAATAGCCAAATAATCGCCCTTCAGCCTGAGTGCCGGAATACCAACCAGAAATCCCATAATGGCCGTTACAACGGCACCCACTATAATAGCAATAATAAATAAAAGCATATTCGGTATATTGGAATCGGCTAATGCCAGGGTGACAATCGAAGAGGAATATGCTCCGATAGACATAAATCCTGCATGGCCAAGTGAAAATTCGCCCATAAATCCTGTAGTCAGATTAAGGGATGTTACCATAATAATAGTTAACAGCGCAATTGTTACGATACCTCTTATATAATTAACCTGTTTTCCTAAAATTCCGGTATCAAGAAAAAATACCAGTATTCCAAAAACAGCCAGAATCCCTACAAAATTAATCAAATATTCTACTTTTTTATTTTTTGGCATTTTCCATCACCTACACTTTCTCGCCAATATTCTTGCCTAAAATTCCTGTCGGTTTTACTAATAAAACGACGATCAGGATTCCATATGTGATAGCCTCATACCATCCGGGTGCAAGATAGACCTTAACAAAAATTTCAACCAGACCAACAATAATTCCGCCAAGCATAGCGCCCGGTATAATACCGATACCCCCCAGCACTGCTGCAATAAATGCTTTTAAGCCTAACATAACGCCCATTTCCGTATTTGCTCTCGGATAGGTACTGCAATACATTAAGGCCGCAACGGCTGCCAAAGCAGAACCGATAGCAAATGTTATGGTGATAATCTTATTGACATTGATACCCACCAGGGTGGAAGCCTGTTTGTCTTGCGGAACAGCTCTCATAGCCTTTCCAAGCTTGGTAAATTTAATAAATATCTGAAGCAATAGCATGATAGCCAATCCGATCACTAATGTAATGAGGGCTTTACCCGGTAATTTTGCTCCGGCAAAATCAATCATCGGCAAATTAAATATGGCAGGAACTGATTTAGGATTCGCACCAAATAAAACCAAAGCTAAATTTTCCAAAAACAAACTCATTGCTAATGCCGTAATCAATGCGGACATAGAACCGGCACCTCTTACGGGCTTATAGGCAATACGCTCAACAGCTACACCAACTATTGTACATACCGCAATAGCAATAATTACCGACATCCAAGCCGGCATACCTGCATTTACCATCAACGGAATGGTATAAAATAAGGTATACCCACCAACCATGATAAAATCTCCATGAGCAAAATTAATCATACGAATAATGCCATATACCATTGTATATCCTAACGCAACCAGTGCGTATACTGCGCCTTGATTTAACCCATTTACTATACTTTGTATAAATAACGACACATTAAGCACCTTCCTTTCCCGTTTTCTCTCTAGGACTATATAAAATCTCGTGATAAGAATACTGCTTTCTTATTACAAAAGAGTTTATATAGTCCCAGAGTTTCATTAATAATGCGACACAGAGCCAAACCTCTATGTCGCAAATTCTATAAAGAATTACTATTTATCAAATAAAACTCTTATTCCGGCTGTACGTTTGCCTTCCATACCGGCTTACCGTCCTGGAATTCAACGAAGGTAATCGGCTTAGCAGGATCTCCATTTTCATCAAGAGTAAACGTTCCCGTAACACCTGAGAAAGTCATTCCTGTCATTGCAGTAATAATATCTGCGGTTTCTCCCGTACCGGATGCCTCAATAGCCTGTTTTAACATATAGATTGCATCATAGTAACAAGCACCGACAGCTGTTAAGCTCTCTTCACCATATTTCTCTTTATAACTGGTAACGTAGTTCTGAACTGCTTCCGCAGGATCTTCAGGAGCATAGTGGTTGGTATAGTAGGTATTGTTAAAATAATCTTCCACACCGGTCGTAGCGGAACCGTCCCAGCCGTCTCCACCGATAATAGCGCCTTCAAAACCGGCTTCTCTTGCCTGCTGTACTAAAATAGGTACGGTATCAAGGAAACAGGGATAAAACAATACTTCTGCTTCGGATGCTACAACCTGAGATACCTGAGCGGTAAAGTCAACGTCTTTCGTAGTACACTCACCGGTATAAACCATTTCTAATCCATAATCAGCCCAAGCTCCGTCAATAGCTTCTCTTAAACCGTTGGAATAGTCATCATCTTTTGCATAAATCATAGCTGCTTTTGTATAGCCTTCTTCCTGCGCAAATTTTGCAATCATAGGTCCCTGTACCGGGTCAATGAAGCAGGCTCTGAAGATGGAAGGTCCGACAAGTGTTAAATTCGCATTTGTGGCCGTAGGGGAAATTAATAACATACCTTCTTCATTAGCAATTTCAGCCATAGGGATTGAACAGGAGGATGAAAAAGAACCAACAACAGCTACAATGTCCTGACCGCTTAATCTGTTGTAAGCATTAACTGCTTCTGTTGAATCACCCTTATCATCAACATATTCACTTACCACTAATTCTTTTCCCAATACACCGCCTGCCGCATTGATTTCTTCAACAGCAAGCTCAACCGAATTCTTACCGGATTCACCATATAATGCATAACCGCCTGTCAGGGGTGCTACCACACCGATTTGAATTTCACCGTCCGTAGCAGCTGCATCTGTGGTTTCTTCAGCAGCTTCTTCAGCTGTTTCTTCCGTGGTTTCTTCAGCAGCTGCGTCTGTGGTCTCTTTCGCTCCGCAGGCTGTTAAGATCCAATTA
>CAMJWQ010000214.1 GCA_946409475.1 uncultured Lachnospiraceae bacterium | reverse complement strand
TTTCATACCTTAAAAATCCATAATCCTCAATATGGTTCACTATCAATTGCGCTGCATAGCCGGGTGACGGATTCCCCGTCAGCAATGTGGAAACCAGGCCGTTCTGGAATGCACCCACCGTTGACATGACCGCAGCAAACAGCATCTGGGGCTTCATTCCCGGAATGGTAATATAAATCACTTCCTGGAATCTGTTTTTTACACCATCTATGGCCGCCGCTTCATAGAGTGATTCATCCGTATTTAAGATACCGGCTATCATGGACAAAAATCCCACCCCCATACTGGACCACAGGCCAATGATAATTACAATCGGAAGCAGATAATCCACACTTACCAGCCAGATGACCGGCTCATTTAAAATTCCTATACTCATTAACCAGCTGTTCAAAAGCCCTGTCTGATCCCCCGAAAAAATGACCTTCCACAATACGGTCATAGCGACACCCGTAGTCATACTTGGCGAATACAAAATCAAGGCACATAGGGTTCTTGGTAATTTTGTCAGATTACATAGGGCATACGCCAAAAGGAACGAGAGGATATATCCGCCAATACCCACAACCACCGCATATATCACCGTATTGGGCAATACATACTGCATAAATATTTCATCGCTGGTCAGTAGTGTGATATAGTTCAAAAATCCTACCCAGGAAGGCCACTCAATTGCATTAAAATTTGTAAATGACAAAATAACCGCCAATATTACCGGCACTAAAATAAAAATTGCAAAAATAATTCCATAGGGTGCTAAAAAAAGGTAACCAAATTTATTATTTCTTTCCAGCTTTCCCACCCTGCTCTTTGGTTTCATAATCTCCTCCCCTTATTCACCGGCACTTCGTCCCAATATTTCCCGGACTTTATCAATGGTCGGTACTTCATATTCCTTCAAAATGTTTCCCTCACCATCAATAAATCCGAATTCTTCCATTTTTCTGTTAATTTCACGGTTGATTGTCTTGGCTGCCTCATCTATTCTTGTTTGTGCGGTTTCGCCATCTGCCACAATATTATTAAAAGCATTGCTCATTTCACGTTCAATAAGATAGGTTCCGGGAATCCTTGCCACATCCACTACATTGCCTGCGGCCCCGGCAATCACTTCCTTAGCACCGGTATCCCATGGCAGCCGCATGAATGCATCTATATTCGCAGTGGCCCACATATACTCATCACCGTAAGTAATCTGCATGATCTGGCCAAATTCCGCCTGAGTCTCAGTAGAAGCCCACCATTTCATAAATTGCCAGGATTGAGCCCTCCGTTCCGCATTTTCACTTTTAAACATAACCGTGCTTTCCGCACAGCCACAGGTGGAGCGATTAACCCTTCCGTCTTCTCCGATGATTCCCGGTACGGCCGATATATCCCAGGAGTTGGTAAGCTCCGGAGCCGCATTGGTCAGTAAATTATAAGTCGTGTAATCCGCGATTCCAATCGGCAGATCACCGTTTCTGAAATGCTGGTAAAAATTATCGATATTTATCGGAAGTCCATAAATAGTAAAGAGATCCGTCAGGGCTGTAAATCCGTCTACGGACGCCTCACTTCCAAGTGCCGTTCCGTCGGAAGCATACCGGCTGTAAAGCGATCCCCCATACTGGGTAATAAGCGGTGTTGTTCCGTGAAAATTTCTAAGAGTCAGCATACCTGCGGTTGGATAGTAATAGTTCAACCCCCGCATTTGCAATTCCGGCAGCATGGCAATCACCTCATCCATCGTTTCCGGTACTTCCAGGCCTAATTTCTGCAAAGTATCTTCTCTGTAGAACTGAACCCAGAAGTTCATTGTCTCCGGCAGTGCATATATGCTGTCATTGATCGTTGATGTCATGAAAAATCCCTCTTCATAAGGCTCCGCCGTTTTCCGGAAATCCTCAAATTGCGTCAGGTCCTCAAGAGCACCTCTGATTGCCAGTTCATAAGGAATCGTATAGTTAATTCCGGTCGCCACATCCGGTGCATCCCCCGAGGAATTTGCAAGCACCAGCTTATATTGATCAGGCATAATACTAATATCCACTTCGATCCCTGTCTCCGGTGTAAAGTATTCGTCTATCATTTTTTGCATGACCTGGACATACTGGCTGGAACGGTTTACCCAGACCTGTAAATGCTCCGGGTCGGTGTTGCTTGTCGAATATGCCTGTTTCGTAAAGGATGCTGCAAATCTTTGAAGGTTCATTACCAAGGCTTGAAAAAATCCCGGATTCCTTGGCAGATCCGCATCTTTCTGATATATGTAGATCCGGTCGATGGCAAGATTATTGGCAATCAGATTATCAATCGTGGCAGCAAGATGATGATTGACCGAATTCATGCTGGAAGACAGTTCCCCGATCCGGTATGCGATCTCGTCCGTATTGTCTGCCAGACTAATTAACTGCTCTGCTGCTATAATCATGGAAGACATGACCGCTACCGACTTATCACTGTCACTATAGGGAAGCATGCTTTTCTCCATAGTATACAGCCTGTCTGCATAGCCTCTTAATTTTTCTTCCAGATCCGGTATGTATCTCGTGATTTTTAAATCTCTGTATTTATCGGAATTCGTTCCTGCGACCTTTGTTACCTCAAGCTCAAGATCATTAACCTTTGACATGATTTCATCCAATTCTTCCAGTATACTTTTAACAATATCCATGCTGATCGTGTAAGAAATGGTATGAATCCCTTCCTCCAGATAAACGCTTAAATAGTTTCCATCCTCATCTGTCAGGGTGGATGTCTTATACTTGGATGTATAAGCCATCGGATATGAAGCAAACGCTGTGTTTGGTATCTGCCCGTCTATCTTAACATCCACAAAAACCGGGAAGTCCGTCTTATCCGACTGCCTGTAGTTAGCGGCAATAAAATAGCTGCCTTCGGACTCAACATAGAATTCATAGGATACCTCCTGCCCCGCCGTATCAAATGAATCCGAATCCAGGGTATTAAGCACAGTATCACCGGTTGCATACGGCTCTACTCCCGTATCATATTCAGCAACGCCATGAATGGACGAATCATTTGTCGTGGTATAATCCTCCCCCTGAATTTCAATGAAAGCATCTCCGGCAGCATCTTCACCGCCTTCATACCCGGCAATCTTATAGGGGGCCGACAATGTAATATTGCCAAACAAAAATTTTCCTTCATTCACCGCTATTGTTATCTCATGTGTTCCGGAATCAAGTTCTACCGCTAACGGCATGCTGTTTCTATAGCTGGAATCCATCAGATACTTTGTTTCCCATTGAATCACCTTGTCCGGAACAGTAACCACTTCATTATCATACCGGTCATAAGATTTCTCCCCGTCCGGCCTCCAGGTCGTTTCCAGTTCCAGGTTCCTGCATTCATAAAATGGATATTCCCCATCCACCGTCATGGAGAATTCAATTGGCAGAATCGATTCATCATAGGAAAGATATTCGAACATTATGTAATACTGTGCGCTCTCCGGTACATCGACAGTCATTGTGACAGTATCACCCCTATTTATGTCCGCCACTTTATCTGATCCTTCATAATCATAGGTATCCGTCGTAAACGTAACCTCCTCCGTATCGCTGAGAATCTCGCTGCTATTGTATACGATCTCTTCCCCCTCATACTCCGGCAGTGTATATTCTCCGCTGACCTTCGTATAGTTACTTGCTGTCCGCCCGCCGACATAATCTGCATCATAGGAATAAGCCGAAGATGCGGCGTCTTCTTCTGCCGGTAATTCTTTTGCCCATAATTCATTTGCACCAGTGGTGTTAAAGCAAAATGACGCAGCAAGCACTAATGAGACTGTTTTAGTAAGTATTTTTCCAAACCCTTTTCGCCACATTTTTTCCTCCTCACCACTTTTGAATACTATAGTTTATTTTTAATTAAAATAATTTAGTTTATTATAAATTACCATTAAATATGACAAAAGTCAATGCCTAATATACGTTTTATAATATAATTTTCAAAAATTATAATTTATTTTTTTATTTTTATTCAAAATATTTTACAATTAAATTGTTATAATTCTGTCTATCTTAGTCATTTGCACCAATCAGAAAACCAAACAAAAAAATCCCGGTTCTCCTATTTTTAGAGAATTACCGGGATTTTACTATTCTATTTTTATGATTTAAAGGTATTCCTGTTGCACGCATAGATTCTTTTGGGATTATCCGATTCGCGGTATCCATTACCGGAATTTTCCCCTCCGCTTCCCTGGCTTATGCCCGCTTCGGTAAATACGATTTGTGACATATATGATTCCCGAAGCTATGGTAAAAATAATTGCCAGTCTTAAAATTTGGTCAATGGAGGTATGCCATAAATTCATCAAAAGCAATGAGAACAGCAGCAGCATTGCCATCCAGTATACAAACATGAATGCCGCTACAACAACAGCAGCCAAAAATTCTTTCACATAATCTAAAATTACCCTTCTTTTTGTCCCCGCTATTTTATTCACCCTTCACTCCCCAAATGCTTTCATTATATCCTACGGCGGAAAATGTCATGACCGGAGTTCCGGCTTCATCTTTCATCTCGCAGAATACTCCGCTGTATTCCTTATTATTACAGGTAAGATGCAGATAATATGTACCTTTCGTCATTTTCCACGTACCCTCCATTCCATCTCCATATACTTTTCCGCGCTTTGATAATACCAGCTTGCCCGGCTCCGCTATCTCCGCATCGATTCCGGTTCCCTGATTTATGAAATAATATTCACCGATAATCTCATCCTTCGTATATCCCTTCTCCGAAATTGTTTCGCCGTCCGTCGCATATGGCAGCATACATGGCCATCCTTCCTCATTGATAAATACCTGATGAACACGCGGTTCATAATTTTCCTGTCCATTATCAAATCTGGTATGATAAACAATATATGCCTTACCGTCATTTTCATCTATAAATGCCGAATTGTGTCCGGTAGCCATATATGCCGTTTCCAGACTCGGCAGATAATAATTTCCCGATAATTTCAATCCGTAATATGCATGGTTTACACCTTCCGCGGGATATTTACCATTCATATCCACATAGTCACCATCTGCCGTCCGGGACCGGAATACACGAATCTGGTACCCGCCTTCACGTGTGAGGGAGCCATATGATACATACAAATAATAATATCCGCTTGCTTCATCATATAAAATATAAGGACCCTCAATTGATTCATGGCCGCCGCCAAGCAGCCTTTTCCCAAAATAGGCATCTACACGATTTTCCTCATCGGCTTCCGTATGAATCACCTGTCCTGTCTCTTTATCTATTTCTAACAGGAATATTCCTCCGGACCACGAACCATAGACCATCCACATACGGCCATCCTCATCATAAAAAACCGTCGGATCGATTGCATTGGGATACTCTTCAAAGTTGTAATCATCTCCGGCTGTGATATAATTTTTAAGTGCATAATCTTCACTGACATAATTTAACACATCCGTTGCTTTCATACTTGCCGATGTGAAACCGGAATAAATCAGCGGTCCCTTCCATGTATACGGCCCCTCCACAGAGGCAGATGTCGCATAACAAATATTAGAAGCATTCCATGTGGAGGAAACACAAAAATACATGTAGTACAAGCCCTGTTCTTTATGATAGATAACATCCGGAGCCCATACATGGTAGCCGCCGTCATCTGTTGGAATGACACTGTCCTTCGATCCGGCGTAATCAAATATCCCCAGCCCGTCCGCAAAAAGATTATCAAACATGGAATTTTGCGCCGTATATCCGATTCCCACATAACTCCAGGTTCTAAGATCTGTCGATACCGCCCCTGTCATATGCGAGCCAAAAATATAATAGTTATTCCCCTCCTGAATAACGGAAGGATCATGTACATTAACCCTTGCATGAATACCTGCCGTTCGAACTCCCTCATAGCTGACCGAAAAATCGCTATTTATTTTTTCCTTAAATACTTCAAGTTTTAATAAAATCCCGCCTATTGAAGCGATACATATTAAAAAAGCAGATGATCTTACTATGGTTTTTGTTAGCTTTTTTATCTTTATCTCCCCCGTCCGGTCATTTTTCTTCATTGTGTCCACAAATTTTGACTTCAAATTGTATATTTTCCTTATTATATCAAATTAATATAAAAATGGCAAATAATTTGTTTAGTTATTTATAAATTAATTTAAT
>CAMJWQ010000213.1 GCA_946409475.1 uncultured Lachnospiraceae bacterium | reverse complement strand
CGCTCTTGACATCAGTTCTTCTTCTTTTTTCCCTAGATCATAATGGGACAATTCCTGTATATATTTAGCCAGACGGTATTGCCTGACGTTATACAGACTGGGCATATAATTCCTATAGTAATAAATGACTCTGCCTCTGGAATGGAAGTCTAAATAGGCAATGGAATCCGTTTCATGGAAAACCTTTATTAATGCCTTTGTTTCCGGTTCGCTATTGGGAAATTCACAGGGCCTTTGCTGTATATAGGAAGCGGAGGCAAAGTTCCTGTTAATGTCAACCCCCCGGCCATTGTATTTCCAATGTTCATGGGAAATATCCATCATAATGACGCCATGCCTTAAATTAGGATTTTTTATTTTCCGAAACCCTTCCGTGGCAATGACATAACCATCGGGATTGACAACGGGAATCACATGAATGGAATAGCTGTTTAATAAATGATATACATCATACTCTCCAATCCATTCTTTGTTCCAATAAGCATTTGCATATTCATCCACTATGGATAAAAGTAAAATGGGATTAATGGATTCTCTTCCGTGAACACCCGCCGTACAGATCAAAGACTTTTTTCCGGTCCCTAAAGTCAGCATATAAATGGGACGTCCGTCATTACTTTGTCCAATTATCCGGCTGCTTAAAAGCCGCTTGTTTTCCGAAACAAGCCTGTCTATAATTTTTATGATTTCATCAAAAGTAAATCTCTTTTCCAATAGTACCCCCATCATAAAACCTCCTGTTATTTTTTTACATATAGGAAATTTTATGAGGGTAAATCAAAAAATATGACATCTATTTTCTAATTTAATCGTTACGGTTACTAAAGGTAACATTTATTTTCTGATCTGGCCGTTACCGTATATCACATACTTATTACTGGTTAAGGCTAATAATCCCATGGGACCTCTCACATGAAGCTTTTGGGTACTGATACCTAATTCCGCACCATAGCCGAATTCATAGCCGTCCGTAAATCTGGTTGAGGCATTGACATACACACAGGCGGCATCAATTTCCTCCAGGAATCTTTGTGCATGACCGTAATCCTTTGTTACGATAGCCTCCGAATGGCCGGTGTTATAACGGTTAATGTGCATTACGGCCTCATCAAAGGAATTCACCACCTTAGCGGATAATTGATAATCCAAATATTCCTTTCCGTAATCTTCCTCCGTAGCTTCCAACGCTTCTTTCATAACGGCTCTAACCTTATCATCCCCGTATACCGTAAAAGGACAATCTGCCATTGCTTTTTTCAGTTTTGTTAAAAAGGCATCTGCAATGTCTTTGTGTATGACTAAGGATTCACAGGCATTGCACACACTCACTCTTTGGGTTTTTGCATTGATAACAATAGAAACCGCCATATCTAAATCTGCCGTTTCATCCACATACACATGACAATTACCCGTCCCCGTCTCTATGACCGGTATGCTGCTGTTTTCTACCACAGATTTGATAAGTCCGGCTCCTCCTCTGGGAATCAGCAGGTCTACATACCCGTTCATCTTCATAAACTCCAGCGTAGTTTCCCTGTTTGTATCTTCAATAAGCTGGACACATTCTCCCGGTAATCCTTCTTTTTTTAAAGTATCCTGTATACAGGAGGTAACGGCCTTATTGGAATGTATGGCATCACTTCCTCCTTTTAATATCACCGCATTGCCCGTCTTAAAGCACAGGCCGAAGGCATCGGAGGTTACATTGGGACGGGCTTCATATATCATGCCGATTACCCCTATAGGTACTCTTTTATTCCCTATGATCAATCCGTTGGGTCTTTTCTTCATCTGCAGGACTTCACCAATGGGATCTTCTAAATCCGCAATTTTTCGTAATCCGTCTGCCATACCTGCAATACGTTCCCTTGTTAGCAGCAGGCGGTCCTGCATGGCTTCCCGCATTTGATTTTCCCTGGCTGCTTTCATATCCAGGGCATTTGCCTGTATCAGCATATCCGCATTTTCTTCTAAGGATTTCGCTGCTTCCGTTAACACTTTGTTTTTTATTTCCGTTTTTAAATTCCGCATAACACTTTCAATACGCTTCGCATTCCGGCCAATTTCTAATAAAGCTGCCATTATATCACCCTCCTATGCATTTCACTTCTTGAGTAATAGCAGAAGTGTACTTTACTTCTGCTATTATATTATTATTCTTATTACTTGTATATGTCAAATGTACCGGCAGTTTCAAATAAGGTTGCCGTTGCTCTATCCTTATACTGACTGTTCATCCATAGACCGCTGATTCTGTAATTATCATTTCAGGCCTGATATCACAGGCTTCACTGGGCAGGGAATCTGTTAATTGGCACCCAAAAGCAAGGGCTACCGTATTTTCCATTTTCTTTTCCGCCAGATAGCGGTCATAATAGCCTCCACCGTAACCGATACGGTTTCGGTGAATATCAAAGGCAATGCCCGGCATAATCAGTAAGGCCGGTGGTTCCGCTGCCGGTAAATGTGGAAGAGGTTCTAAAATTCCAAAGCTGCCTCTTTTTAAATCCTTCATCCCCCTTATTTCATAAAAATCCATCCGCCCGTTCCCGACCTTGGGAACTGCCACTTTTTTACCCTTTGCCAAAGAAAGGAGGATCAATTCTTCCGTAATCACTTCACTTCTCATATTCACATAGGTAAATAGGGAAGCAGCATTTCGATAAACTTCAAGCCCTTGCAGCTTACGTATTATGACCCTGCTCTTTTCTTCTCTTTCCTCCAAGGATAAATCATCACGCTTTTGCAGAAATTCCTTCCTGAAACCTTCTTTTGTTCTCATAATAAATTAATGTATACCCTTATTTCCATATTTTTTACTTAAATCCGTAATACTGCCGTCCGGATTTTTGATGGATATATTGTTAAGCTGTCCCCGTAGATTTGAACGGATAGCAGCAATATATTCCTGCCGGAGCTTTGCCTGCTCCCTTCGTTCCTCCTCTGTCAGCCCGGTGCCCTTTGCCTTACGATATAACTCGTTAATGCGTTCTATTTGTTCTTTCTGCATAACAATAACTCCGTTTCATAATTTGTTTTCGATATAGTCTGCTAAATAAAAATATTCTTCCTTATTCGCACAAAACAGGGTCCCATAATTTCTGCCTTCTATTATTTTATGTATCACACTGATATCCTTACCATTGGCTATGACCATGTCTATTCCTGCCATGGTTGCAATTTTTGCTGCCGACAGCTTTGTGGACATGCCTCCCGTCCCCACACTGCTTCCCGTGGTCTCTTTTCCCATTTTCAAAAGCTCTTCGTCTATTTTTTCCACCACTTCAATAAACTTCGCTTTACTGTTGCTTCTGGGATCATCCGTATATAGACCATCAATATCGGATAAAAGAATCAGCAAATCCGCCTCTACCAAAGCAGCAACAATGGCGGAAAGAGTGTCATTATCACCAAATTGAATTTCATAGGTGGAAATGGTATCATTTTCGTTAACTATGGGAATCACTCCTAATTTAAGCAGCTCCGTAAAGGTATTATGGGCATTGAACCGGTTCAAGTTATTTAACAGGGTATTCTTTGTCATTAATATCTGGGCTATGGTCTGGTCATACTCCGCAAAGAGCTTTTGGTAAGTCATCATAAGCTTTGCCTGGCCGATGGCGGCACAGGCCTGTTTTACGGCAATATGATTATCATCTGCCGCTATGCCCACTGTTTTTTTCCCCACGGCAATGGCACCGGAGGATACTAAAATAACATCCCTTCCCTGATTCCGTAAATTGACCAGTTCACGGATCAAGCGCTCTAATTTCGTTAAATTCAATAATCCCGTCTTTGCATGGGTAATGGAAGAAGAACCGATTTTTACCACGATTCTTTTTTTATCTTTTAAGGTTTCTCTCCTATTCATTTTTAATCTCCTAATCTGCTGATCTCTGTATCATAAATATTGTCTGGCTAACCGTCTGTCCGCATAATCATCTCTCTCTCTAATCTTCTGTCTGTATAATTAACTGTCTGCATAATTAATTTATTGCTATAATAGCCTTATATGCCTTTGCAATACTTTCCGCTACCTTTACTCCGTCTATGGCTGCGGAAGTAATGCCACCGGCAAATCCTGCACCTTCTCCGCAAGGGTATAGGCCCTTAACGGGACTTTCAAGGTCATCATTCCGAAGTATTCTTACAGGCGAGGAGGTTCTTGATTCCACACCGGAAAGTACGGTATCGTCAGCGGAAAATCCCGGAATCTTCTCATTAAACTTACCTATCCCGTCAATAAAGGCTTCCTTCAGCGATGCAGGCAGAATCTGCGTCAAATCCGCAAATTCATAGCCGCCCTTCATACAGGGTATCACTCTGCCAAAGGCTTGTGAAATCCGGTTCTGCTTAAAATCCGATAATAATTGTACCGGAATTTTGCCGCCGGCGGCCCTATATGCTTTTTCCTCCAAATTTCGTTGAAACTCCACCCCACAAAGGGGATATTCCCCTTTAAAATCTTTTGTGGTTACGGTAACGATAACCGCACTATTGGCATTTTTACTATTTCTGTCATGATAGCTCATGCCGTTTACGACAAGTCTTTCTTTTTCCGAGGAGGCATTCACTACGAAGCCGCCGGGACACATACAAAAGGTATATACCCCCCGCCCGTTTTCTGCTTTCGCCGTCAATTTATAATCTGCCGGCGGCAGCCTGTCCGCAAACCTTTCACCATATTGTCCTATATTAATGAGCTTCTGCAAGTGTTCCACCCTAAATCCCACGGCAAAGGCCTTGGCTTCCATGGGTACTTTGTTTTGATAGAGATTCTCAAAGGTATCCCTGGCACTGTGCCCAATTGCCAATACCAGTACTTTTGCAGCCAGTCTGTCCTTATCATTTATCATAACTCCCTGAATTTTGGAATTGGCAATCAGAAAATCCGTCACCCTGGCATGAAAACGAATCTCGCCGCCCCATTCCCTAATTTTGCTCCGCATATTTTTTACAATGGCTACCAGGTAATCTGTTCCTAAATGAGGTTTGTTTTCATATAATATTTCTTCCGGCGCCCCGCATTCTGCAAATATACTGAGAACCAACCGGTTTCTTCCTCTGGGGTCTTTGTTTAAGGTGTTCAGCTTTCCGTCCGAAAAGGTGCCCGCTCCGCCTTCACCGAATTGTATATTGGAATCGGTTTTTAAAATTCCCTTATCCCAAAAACAGGAAACATCTTCCATACGTTCCTCAACGGCGGCACCCCGTTCTAAAAGTATGGGCTGATATCCATGCTTTGCCAGCATATAAGCACAAAATAGTCCGGCAGGCCCGCTGCCTATAATAACAGGTCTCTCTTTTAAGGACTTATCTCCGGCCTTTGGAAATTCATAGGCCGTATCCGTTACCGGCATAATATTCTGCTTATGAAGAGTATGTAATACGGTTTTTTCCTTTTTTAGTTCCACATCAATGGTATAGCTGTATTGTATTTGCTGTTTATTTCTGGCATCAAGGGATTTTTTAACAATATGATACTTTTCTATCCCCTTTGGACCGACCTTTAAAAGCCTTCCCATTTTTTTAACCAGTTCTTCCTCACTATGGCCAATATCCAGTTTTAATTGCTGAATCCGTAACATAACTATCCTTTCGCGGCATGAAGTCCGGCAACGTAACCGCTTGACCATGCCCACTGTAAATTATAACCGCCGCAGCAGCCGTCCACATCCGTTATTTCACCTGCAAAATATAAACCGGGGACTATTTTGGACTGCATTTCACTATTTATTTCCGATGTTTTAATCCCTCCGGTGCAGGTTTGAGCATTATCATAGGAATTTGTACCGGTAATTGTGATTTCCATTTTTTTACACAATCCAGTCAGTTTCTGCAGCTGCCTGTCCGATATTCTGCTTACGGGTAAAGCAAAGGGAATACCGGTAAGCTTCAGCAGCATGATTCCGATTTTTTTATGAAACAGCCCGATAAAAAACTCTTCCGCTATTTTATGGCCTCCCAGCCGTTTCCTTTTTGTTAACATCCGGCAGCACAGCTCCTCCGTAAAATCCGGCATAAGGTCAATTACCGCCTTGCAGCTTTCTTTTTTATCACAGGCTATTGCCGCAAAGCGGCTGAGCTGAAAAACGGGAATTCCCGATATTCCGTAATTGACCCATTGTATTTCTCCCCGTTCCGCGGCTACTATTCTATCTTCTACTTTTAAGCTCACCAATCCGTCGC
>CAMJWQ010000212.1 GCA_946409475.1 uncultured Lachnospiraceae bacterium | reverse complement strand
GTATAGTATAAGCACAACGCTCAAAATGTCATATTTGGGGGAAAGGGAGCGTGCAGATTTGAGCAAAGGGAAAGGATGAGTAGCAGATTATGAGAAATCGGAATCATGATGCGGCGCAGGGCATGGGTCTTTATGATAAAAGATTTGAGCACGATAACTGCGGTATCGGTGCTGTCGTAAACATTAAAGGCATTAAGACTCATGAAACAGTGGAAAATGCATTAAAAATAGTAGAAAACCTTGAGCATCGTGCAGGTAAGGATGCGGAGGGAAAAACAGGTGACGGTGTAGGAATATTGCTTCAGATTTCACATAGATTTTTTTCTAAGGCAGCAAAAGCCAATGGGATTACCATCGGCGGGGAAAATGATTATGGTATTGGAATGTTTTTCTTTCCCCAGGATGAACTGAAAAGAAATCAGGCAATGAAAATGTTTGAAATTATTGTGAATAAAGAAGGACTTCCTTTCCTGGGCTGGAGGGAAGTACCCACTGCAAGCGGTGTTTTAGGACATAAGGCGGTGGAATGTATGCCATATATCATGCAGGGCTTTGTGGGCAGGCCGGAGGACACGAAACCGGGTCTTGATTTTGACCGCAGACTGTATATTGCCAGAAGAGTTTTTGAGCAAAGTAATGATAATACCTATGTGGTATCTTTATCAAGCCGTACCATCGTATACAAGGGAATGTTTTTGGTAGACCAGCTGCGTACGTTTTTTAAGGATCTGCAGGATCCGGATTATTATGCGGCAATAGCCATTGTGCACTCCCGTTTCAGTACCAATACGAATCCCAGCTGGGAAAGAGCACATCCCAACCGTTTTATCGTTCATAACGGAGAGATCAATACTATCCGTGGTAATGTGGATAAAATGATAGCCAGAGAAGAAACCATGGAGACAGGGTATTTAAAGGGGCAGCTTCATAAGATTCTTCCGGTTATTAATATAGAGGGATCCGACTCGGCCATGCTGGATAATACCCTGGAATTTTTAGTGATGAGCGGCATGGATCTGCCTCTTGCCGTTATGATTACCATACCGGAGCCTTGGGAAAATAACCGCAGTATGAATCAGAATAAAAAAGATTTTTACCAATATTATGCCACCATGATGGAGCCGTGGGACGGTCCGGCTTCTATTCTCTTTACGGACGGAGAAACAATGGGTGCCATTTTGGACCGTAACGGCTTAAGACCCTCCAGATATTATATTACGGAGGATGATTATCTGATACTGTCCTCAGAAGTAGGAGTTTTGGATATCGATCCCACTAAAATCGTAACGAAAGAGCGTTTGAGACCGGGAAAAATGCTTCTGGTCGATACCAGGCAGGGGAAAGTAATTGATGACGAGTACCTAAAGGAAAAATATGCGGCCAGACAGCCTTATGGGGAGTGGCTGGATTCTAATCTGTTCAGGCTGAAGGATTTAAAAATACCCAATAAAAAAGCTCCCGAATTTACTTATGAAGAGCGGCAGCGATTACAAAAAGCCTTTGGCTATAATTATGAGGAATTAAAATCCACTATTTTACCCATGGCGAAAAACGGTGGAGAGGCCATAGCGGCTATGGGTGTGGATACCCCCCTGCCTGTTTTGTCTAATAAGCATCAGCCATTATTTAATTATTTTAAACAATTGTTTGCCCAGGTAACCAACCCGCCTATTGATGCCATCAGGGAAGAAGTGATTACCTCCACTACGGTTTATATCGGGGAGGACGGTAACTTATTGGAAGAAAAGCCGGAAAACTGCCGGGTTTTAAAAGTAAGAAATCCCATACTTACCAATACGGATTTATTAAAAATAAAAGCTATGAAGGTAGAAGGGTATAAGGTTGAAGTAATTCCTATTACCTATTATAAGAATACGAGCCTGGAACGGGCAATTGAACGTTTATTTGTGGAAGTGGACAGAGCCATCAGAGACGGTTCCAATATTTTGATTTTATCCGACAGGGGAGTGGATGAAAACCACGTGGCGATTCCTTCCTTATTAGCCGTTTCGGCTCTTCAGCAGCATTTGGTAAAGACCAAGAAAAGAACAAGTGTTGCCATGATTTTGGAATCAGGAGAACCGAGAGAGGTACATCATTTTGCAACACTGTTGGGTTATGGAGCCTGTGCCGTCAATCCTTATTTAGCTATTGAGAGCGTGAAGGAATTAATCGAAAATAAAATGCTTGATAAGGATGAGCATGCGGCAGTGGATGACTATAATGAAGCTATCCTGCATGGTATTGTTAAGATTGCGTCCAAGATGGGGATTTCCACGATCCAGTCCTATCAGGGCTCCCAGATTTTCGAAGCAATCGGCATCGGTAATGAAGTGATACAAAAATATTTTACCAATACCGTCAGCCGTATTGGGGGCATTACGCTACAGGATATTCAAAAGGAGGTAGATGAACTGCATTCCGCTGCTTTTGACCCCCTGGGCCTGGAGGTCAACCTGTCCCTGGACAGTGTGGGACGGCATAAGATGAGAAGCGGAGGGGAAGAGCATTTATATAATCCCGCAACCATTCATTTATTACAGCAGTCGACCAAAAAAGGAGACTATAATCTGTTTAAGCAGTACAGTGCCTTGATCAGCGGAGAATTAGGTCCCAGGAATTTAAGAGGAATTATGGATTTTAATTATCCCAAAAAGGGAATTTCCATTGATGAAGTGGAAAGCGTGGATTCCATCGTTACCAGATTTAAGACCGGGGCTATGTCCTACGGCTCCATCTCCCAGGAGGCTCATGAAACCCTGGCCATTGCCATGAATCGTATTCACGGAAAATCAAACAGCGGCGAAGGCGGTGAAAGTCTGGAAAGGCTTACGGTAGGAGAGGATGGAATTAACAGATGCTCTGCTATTAAGCAGGTGGCTTCCGGCCGTTTTGGTGTTACCTCCACCTATTTGGTCAGTGCTAAAGAAATACAGATTAAAATGGCGCAGGGGGCAAAGCCGGGGGAAGGCGGACATCTGCCTTCGGCGAAGGTATATCCCTGGGTAGCGAAAACCAGACATTCCACCCCGGGCGTGGGATTGATCTCACCTCCGCCCCATCATGATATTTACTCCATTGAGGATTTGGCCCAATTAATCTATGATTTAAAAAATGCCAATAAAGAAGCCAGGATCTCCGTAAAGCTGGTTTCCGAAGCAGGAGTGGGGACCGTAGCGGCAGGTGTGGCTAAGGCCGGTGCCCAGGTTATTTTGGTGTCCGGTTATGACGGAGGAACCGGTGCCGCACCAAGAAGCTCCATTCATAATGCAGGACTTCCATGGGAGCTTGGTCTGGCGGAAACACATCAGACCTTAATTATGAACGGACTCCGTAATAAGGTCCGAATAGAAACAGACGGAAAGCTTATGAATGGCCGGGATGTTGCCATAGCCGCCCTGCTCGGAGCAGAGGAATACGGATTTGCTACGGCTCCCTTAGTAACCATGGGCTGTGTCATGATGAGGGTTTGCAACCTGGATACCTGCCCCGTGGGTGTTGCCACACAAAATCCGGAGCTTCGCAAAAGATTTAAGGGAAAACCGGAATACGTAATTAATTTCATGAAGTTTGTGGCACAGGAGCTAAGAGAAATCATGGCTGATTTGGGAGTCCGCACTATTGACGGGCTGGTTGGAAGAACAGATTTATTAAAGGTAAGGTCCGATTTACAGGGGAGAGCCGCCAGTGTGGATTTATCAGGGATTTTGTACAATCCTTATATACAGAAGAAAGAAAATGTGATTTTTGATCCGAAATGTGTATATGACTTCAAATTAGATAAAACCATAGATGAAAGAATCCTTCTTAAGAAATTAAAACAGGCCATTGTGAATAAGCAAAAAAGAAGCATAGAAGTCGATGTATCCAATACGGACCGTGCTTTCGGTACTATTTTTGGCTCGGAGATAACGAAATATCATGGAGACACCTTAGAGCCGGATACCTTTACCATTAAATGTAAGGGGGCGGGAGGACAAAGCTTCGGCGCTTTTATTCCCAAAGGCTTAACCCTGGAGCTGGTAGGCGACAGTAACGATTATTTCGGCAAAGGCCTGTCGGGGGGTAAGCTGATTATATATCCTCCGAAGGGTGTTAATTTTGAAAAGGACAAAAATATCATCATCGGTAATGTTGCCTTTTATGGAGCCACTAGCGGTGAGGCTTATATTAACGGTGTGGCGGGAGAACGCTTCTGTGTACGTAATTCCGGGGTTAAGGCGGTAGTAGAAGGTGTCGGTGACCATGGCTGCGAATACATGACGGGAGGCCGTGTGGTAATATTAGGCTCTACCGGAAAGAATTTTGCGGCAGGAATGAGCGGAGGCATCGCTTATGTACTTGATGAAAACAGGGATTTATACCGTAAGCTGAACAAAGAAATGGTCTCTTCCGTAGAAGTAACCAATAAATATGATGTATTGGAATTAAAAGAAATGATTAAGGAGCATGTAGCCTATACAAATTCTGAAAAGGGCAAGAAAATTCTTGATAATTTCTTAGATTATCTTCCTAAATTTAAGAAAATCATTCCTCATGACTACAACCGTATGTTAATGACGATTGTGCAGATGGAAGAAAAAGGGCTTAGCAGTGAACAGGCGCAGATAGAAGCATTTTATGCCAATACGAGAAGTTAGGAGGGATAAGAAATGGGAAAACCAACAGGATTTATGGAATATCAGAGAGAAACCAGTACAACGGTAGGAGTAAAAGACCGGATTAAGAACTATAAAGAATTTCATGTTCCGATTTCAGAAGAAAAGCAACGGCTTCAGGGAGCGCGCTGCATGGCTTGCGGCGTACCCTTCTGTCAATCAGGTACTATGCTGATGGGCATGACCATTGGCTGCCCTCTTCATAATTTGATTCCCGAATGGAATGATTTGGTGTATACGGGAAATTGGAAGCAGGCCTATAATCGATTATTAAAGACCAACAATTTTCCGGAATTTACGGCAAGGGTATGCCCTGCTCTATGTGAGCATGCCTGCACCAACGGACTCAATGGAGAACCGGTAAGCATTAAGGAAAACGAATACGCGATTATAGAAAAAGCCTACAAAAATAACTGGGCAAAGGCAATGCCGCCCAGAGTGCGGACCAATAAGAAAATAGCGGTTATCGGATCCGGACCTTCCGGTCTGGCAGCCGCGGACCAGTTAAATAAAAGAGGTCATCTGGTAACGGTATTTGAGCGCTCCGACCGTATCGGCGGACTGTTAATGTACGGTATACCGAATATGAAACTGGAAAAGGAAATCATCGAGCGCAAAGCCGGCATTATGAAGGAAGAGGGTGTTACCTTTACCGTCAATGCCGATGTGGGTAAGGACTTTAAGGCAGAGAAGATTTTAAGCGAGTTTGACCGTGTCATTTTAGCCTGCGGCGCATCAAATCCCAGGGATATTAAAGCACCGGGAAGAGAGGCGAAGGGTATTTATTTTGCCGTGGATTTTTTGAAAGCAACAACAAAAAGCCTTTTAGACTCTGATCTGATGGATGAAAAATATATTTCTGCAAAAGGTAAAAAGGTAATTATCATAGGAGGCGGTGATACGGGAAATGACTGTGTAGGAACCTCTATCCGTCATGGTGCGGCAAGTGTGACCCAGATAGAAATGATGCCTAAATTGCCTGACAGCAGAACGGAAAGCAATCCCTGGCCCGAATGGCCCAGAGTCTGCAAAACGGACTATGGCCAGGAGGAGGCAATCGTACTCTTTGGTGACGATCCCCGTGTTTATCAGACTACCGTCAAAGAATTCAAGAAGGACAAAAACGGAAATGTTTGCCAGGTAGTTACCGTAAAGCTGGAAAGTAAGAAGGATGAAGAAACAGGAAGAATGGCATTTGCCGAGGTGGAGGGAAGCGAGAAGGTGCTGGATGCGGATTTAGTCCTGATCGCGGCAGGCTTTCTAGGCAGCCAGAAATACGTAACGGATGCTTTTGGCGTAGAAGTGAATGAAAGAACCAACGTCAAGACGGAAGCAGGCAAATACAGAACCAACGTACCTAATGTATTTGCTGCCGGTGATATGCATAGAGGACAGTCTTTAGTGGTCTGGGCTATCCGGGAGGGCCGTGAGGTGGCAAAAGAAGTGGATGAAAGCTTAATGGGGTATACCAATATATTTGTACAGTAAATGGGGATTTAACGAGGTAATATATCCGTTCAAGATTCAGGATTTTTTAAATGAAGG
>CAMJWQ010000211.1 GCA_946409475.1 uncultured Lachnospiraceae bacterium | reverse complement strand
TTTCTATCTATATTTTTGGTTTTAGGTGTGATATCATAATCTTAACGTGAAATATAATTTCATATGTATTAATATCAAAGCAATTTTTTATTGTAGTAAAATTTTATTTCACACGCATTTATAGACAATAAAAGATTGTCATCCATAATTTAAAAAGGAGGAATTTTATTATGGCAGTATCCCGAATTACAGAAGTATTTGAAAAAGGAAAAGGTGTTTTACAATTAACGCCTACCTGGGTTCCCCGTGGATTTAACGAACCGGGACACCGTTTACGTTTACATCCCGATGATTATTATGCACTTGGTATGGACCGTGGAGGAATCTGCGAAAGATGGCTTGGCTCTGTTACCGTCGCATTAAACGGACCAAAAACAGGTAAGACGGAGGGCATGAGCTTTGTCATTGCAGACAGGAATACCGGCGAAAAAATTCTTTTCGCAGATTTTATAGAAGAATTGGGAGCGGAAATTATTGGTGAAGCTCTAAAAGATAAATACGGAACATGGCCCACCTTTGCCAAACTATATGATTATGACAAGCCGCTGTTCCATCATCTTCATTTGACAGAAGAAAAGGCTGCTAAGATAGGAAAGCACGGCAAACCGGAAGCCTATTATTTTCCTGCTCAATATAACTCCTATTTAGGAAGGTTCCCGCTTACCTATTTTGGTTTTGATCCTTCAACAGATCCTGAAGAAGTAAAGGACTGTATCCGAAACTATGACAAATTTGATACCAGAATCACAGAATTATCAAGAGCTTACCGGGTACAGCTGGGTACCGGATGGTATACTCCTGCCGGTGTTATTCACGCTCCTGCTTCTGTTGTAACCTATGAACCGCAATGGAACAGCGATGTCAATACGATTATGGAAAATGTGACCATGGGCGAAGTAAATCCTCATAACATGCTGACGGATTGTGCTCCCGAAGAAGAAAAAAATAATGTGGATGCTTTGTTCAACCAAATTGACTGGAAAGAAAGCACACGTACTGATTATAAAGAAAAATATTTCCGTTCTCCCAAATTAAAGCCTGCAACCCAGGAGGGATTGATTGAAAAATGGGTTGCCTATGCAAATGAATGGGTTGCGGCTAAAGAAATTACGGTGGAACCGGGCAAAACCGCAGCTGTAAGGGATCAGGCCTGCTATTGCGCCTTAGTGGTGCAGGGACATGGCTTATTTGGAAATTTCTCATGCGAAGCACCCGGATTATTAAGATTTGACCAGATATCAGGAGATGAATTCTTTGTATCGGAAAAAGCCGCAAAAGAAGGAATCGTTATTAAAAATAACAGTGAATACGAACCTCTTGTCATTTTACAGAATTTTGCCAACAATAACCCGGAGGTTCCTGCTGCCGTTTAATTATTCAAGAAATATTCTTTGATTTTCTGCCATTGCCTTTTGCAATGAAACAGAAAAATGAGTACAAATATAAGGAGGTATAACATGAAATTCGGTGTAGATAGTTTTATTTGGGCGGAAAGCTTTGGTGAGAAGGATTTGTGGATCATACCAAAGGCAAAAGAACTTGGTTTCGAAGTGATAGACTTCGCCATCTCCAATCCCTATACCTTTCCAACGGAAAGTGTAAAGAAAGCCATTAAGGAAGTGGGAATTGAATGTGTATGCACCACCACACTTACGACAGCTACCAATCCTATCTCTCCTGACCCTTCCATCAGGGAAGCGGCCGTAGATGCAATGAAAAAATGTGTGGATATCTGCAATACCTTAGGCTCTGACATTTTGGGCGGTGTCAATTATGCGGCGTGGGGATATTTAACAAAAAAGCCCCGTACGGAGGAAGAATGGCAATGGGGCGTTGCCAATATGAGAAAGGTAGCCGAATACGCAAAGTCTACCGGAAATGTGGCCATATGCGTGGAATGTGTCAACCGGTTTGAAACCCACTTTTTAAACATTGCCGAGGACGCCGTAAAATTCTGTAAGGATGTAGGTCTTGATAATGTAAAAGTACATCTTGACTGTTTCCATATGATCCGGGAAGAAAAGAGCTTCACAAAAGCTGTGGAAACCTGCGGAAGGCAATACTTAGGATATATACATGTAAATGAAAACGACCGCGGAATACCCGGAACGGGACTTGTTCCTTTTAAGGAATTCTTCCAGGCAGTTAACAGTGTCGGATATGACGGCCCCTTAGTAATTGAATCCTTTGATCCCAGCTTTGAGGAATTAAGCGGAAATTGCGCTATATGGCGTAAATTTGCGGATACGGGTGAAGAACTTGCGGTGGAAGGCTTAAAAAATCTTAAAAAAATAGCCGCATCCTTATAATGTGAACACTTAACAAATAACGGCCCGCATAGATAATAATTTTCATATGGGAGGTAATACAATGAAAATAGCAATTGGTTGTGATGAAGCCGGTTTCCTGTTAAAAGGCATTATCATTAAACAATTAGAAGCATTAGGACATATGGTACAGGATTTTGGCTGCTACGATGAGAATAGCGTTTTATATCCGGATATCGCCTATAACGTGTCCAAATCAGTTGTGAATAAAGAAAACGAAAGAGGAATTTTAATCTGCGGTACTGGAATCGGCATGTGCATTACCGCAAACAAGGTACCGGGAATTCGCGCGGCTGTTTGTCATGATTCCTTTTCAACGGTACGTTCCCGCTGCTCAAACGATGCACAGGTTATGTGCATGGGTGCAAGGGTTATCGGTCCGGAATTGGCAAAGCAGCTGGTGGAAATATGGCTTGAGAATAATTTCAGCGGCGGCGGAAGTGCCGCAAAAGTAGCTAAAATAACAGAGTATGAATCCATGTGCAATTAAATGACGTATATGGAAATAATGTAAAGAAAAAGGAGGTTACCATTATGAGCCGTATTATTAATAATCCGGATCTTGTAGTTGAAGATATGTTGGAAGGTTTTATTAAGGCTAATTCCCATATTATAGCAACCACGGAGAATAAAAGAGTATTAAAATATAAAAATGCCCCCGTAGAGGGTAAAGTAGGGATCGTTACCGGCGGAGGCTCCGGCCATAAACCGGCTTTCATCGGATATATCGGAAAAAACATGTGCGATGCGGTAGCCGTAGGAGAAATCTTTTCCTCACCAACGGCAAAATCCTTTTATGATGCCATTAGGGAAGCTGATTCCGGGAAAGGCGTAGCTGTTTTATACGGTAATTATGCCGGTGATAACATGAATGTAAAAATGGCGCTTAGAATGGCAAAGGCGGAAGGAATACAGGTAAAAACCGTGGTGGCAAATGACGATGTGGCTTCGGCACCTAAAAATGAACGGGAAAAAAGACGCGGTGTGGCCGGTGAAGTATTAATGTGGAAAATAGCAGCTGCCAAGGCTTCTACGGGTGCTGCCCTTGATGAGGTAATAGCCGCCGCCCAAAAATCCATAGATAATACCTGCAGTGTCGGTATCGGTACGGCGCCATGTACTATTCCTTCCGTAGGGCATCCGAATTTTCAGATTGAGGAGGGTACCATGGAGGTCGGAATCGGCCATCACGGAGAGCCGGGTGTATCCGTCGAGCCCCTGAAAACCGCCTCCGGGGCAGCAAAAGAAATGTTGGACATTATCCTGCCGGACCTTCCCATTGAAAATGGCGATGAGGTAGTGGTGTTATTGTCCGGTTTAGGTGCCACACCGGTAATGGAGCAATATATCGTTTACAATGAGGTGGAAAGCCTGTTAAGGGAAAAAGGAATTAAGGTACACCGTTCTTATGTGGGAAATTATTTCACCTCTCTGGAAATGAAGGGTGTGACCCTGACCTTATTAAAATTGGATGAGGAGCTAAAAGAATTGGTGGATATGCCTGCTGAATCCGTCGGATTGACACAATTTTAATTCAGCTGTAAATCCTCCATTAAGTCAGCGGAAAGGAAATATGTATATGACTTTTAAGAATAGTAATGGTTTGTTTATTATTAAAAATCTGGTAAAAACCATACAGGATAATAAAGATTACCTAAGTGAAATTGACGGTAAAATAGGTGACGGCGACCATGGCATTAATATGAACAAGGGCTTTACTCTTTGCGGGCAGAAAATAGAAGGCAGGGATTATAATATGTCCAAAGGCTTTCAGGTACTGGGTCAAACGTTACTTACCGACATCGGAGGCTCTATGGGGCCATTATACGGTGTATTTTTTGATGAGCTTGCAACCGCATCCGAAGGCTACGAGGATGTTGACTCCCTGGTATTCAAAAATATGATAACGGCAGCCTGTGAAGCTATCCAGGAAATCGGAAACGCCAAACGCGGCGATAAAACCTTACTGGACACACTTCTTCCTGCTATTGATGCTTATAATGCCGCTTATAATAAGGGCGATGATTTTAAGGAATGTTTAATGGCTTTTCAGGAAGAAGCAAAAAAAGGCTGGCAGTCAACAGAAGACATGATTGCAAAAATCGGACGTGCCAGCCGTTTAGGCGAACGCTCAAGGGGTGTTCTTGATGCCGGAGCAACAAGCTGCTATTTGATCGTTAATTCCATCGCAGAATCTATTATGGAGATGCTCTAAGCAAAAAACATGGTGTAATGTAAATTCCCGGCTAAAGATAGCCGGGAATTTACATTGCATTTCTTACCTTCTATTTTTTCTTTATGATTGATAAACTAAGGTATCATTAATCTGTCCATCAATTCCGAACTTCTCCATTAGGCACTTGCTTCTCTTTCCACCTTAAGCTTTTCCGTTAAAGCAGGAAGGATTTTATTCAAATCCCCGACAACGCCGAAATCTGCCACATTAAATATAGGTGCGGATTCATCCTTATTAATGGCAATGATAATATCGGATTCCTCCATTCCGGCTAAATGCTGGATTGCACCTGAAATTCCAACCGCTATATACACGTTCGGTCTGACCGTTTTTCCTGTCTGGCCTACCTGCATTTCCTTTGATACCCATCCGGCGTCCACACAGGCTCTGGAGGAGCTGACCTGTCCTCCCAGAACTTCCGCCAGCTCTTCAAGAAGCTTGAAATTCTCAGGACTTCCTACTCCACGGCCTCCTGATACCAAAACATTAGCATCCATAATATCAATCTTGTCGGATACTTTTTTCATTACCTCCAATACTTCCACATACTTGTCATTCTTTTCAAATCCCGGATCAAATTTTTCCACAACCGCCTTTGCATCTGCAATCGGATCGATCTTCTGCATAACACCAGGCCTTACGGTAGCCATTTGAGGACGGAAGTCCGGGCAAACGATGGTTGCCATAATATTACCGCCAAAAGCGGGCCTTGTCATCCTTAAATTTTTTGTTTCCGCATCGATTTCCAGCTTGGTACAGTCAGCTGTTAAACCGGTATGTACCCTTGCGGATACACGGGGAGCCAAATCACGTCCGATAGCAGTAGCACCGTAAAGAACGGCTTCCGGCTTATATTTTTCAATCACGCTGTACATAGCATGTGTATAAGGTTCTGTTGTATAGATTTCCAGTGCAGGATCATCAATTAAAATCACCTTATCAGCACCGAATTTTGCTAATTTATCCGCTAAGGGTGCCACTTTGTAACCTAAGAGAACGGCTGTTACCTCTGTTCCTAAATCTGCCGCAAGATCCTTTGCCTTTCCTAATAATTCGAAAGACACACCGGTAATAACATTGTCAACCTGCTGCACAAAAACAAATATGCCCTTATAGTCCTGTAAACTCATTTCTTTTCACCACTTTCTTAGTATTTAACAATTATTAGTTTTTTAGATGACAAATTTTTCTTTTAATTTTTCAACTATAAATGCGGCAGATTCATTTGCATCTAACGTAACCTTTGTTCCTGCCGGTTTTAAGCTCTTAGGAAAGGATTGCGCTACCTTTGTGGGAGATCCCTTTAATCCGATATCTGCAGTATTTACCGTAATATCCGAAAGACCCCATACCGTAACCTCTTTTTCTCTGTAGGCATCAAAAATTCCGCCCGGAGTCATGTATCGGGGAGCGTTTAATTCACTTAAGGCAGTGATAAGACAAGGCATTTTTGCTTTAACCATATGATATCTGTCTTCATACTGGCGTTTTACAATTACATATTCTCCTTCCACCTTTAAGTCTTCCGCATAGCTGATATTGGGAATTCCTAAATGCTCCGAAATTTGTGGTCCGACCTGTGCGGTATCGCCGTCAATTGCCTGGCGTCCTGCTATAATTAAATCATATTCCAAATTTTTGATAGCGGCGGCAATGGTCGTAGAAGTAGCCCATGTATCAGCGCCGCCGAATGCCCTGTCGGATAATAA
>CAMJWQ010000210.1 GCA_946409475.1 uncultured Lachnospiraceae bacterium | reverse complement strand
GGAGCCGGTTCTTTCCGTAGGTTTTCTTAATTTCCTTTAAATTTCCCTTTAAAGCCACTTCCCCTTTGTTAATAATGACGATATTCTCACAAAATTCCTCCACATAGCTCATCTGATGGCTGGAAAAGATAACAATTCTTCCCTCACTGATGAGTTCACCGACAATATCCTTTAAAATTCTGGAGTTTACCGGATCAAGTCCGCTAAAAGGTTCGTCTAAAATAACGATTTCCGGGTTACATACCAGGGTTGCTGCCAACTGCACCTTCTGCTGATTCCCTTTGGAAAGGGTCTCTAATTTACGGTTCTCATATTCGGAAATATCTATTTTCTTCATCCAATATTTTGCATTTTTTTTCGCCTCTTCTTTTGACAGACCCTTTAATCTGCCCAAGTATACCATTTGTTCTGTTACCGTTTTCTTCGGATATAACCCCCGTTCCTCAGGCAGATAGCCGATCTTATAGGAGGCAGGCTCAAAGGGCTTGCCGTCCATCAGGATTTCCCCGCTGTCGCTCTTAAAAACATCCATTAGAATACGGATGGTCGTGGTCTTTCCTGCTCCGTTCCTTCCAAGAAGTCCTAAAGCCTTTCCTGATTCTACCGCAAAGGAAATACCATGGAGTATTTCTGTTTCACCAAAGGATTTTTTAATATCTTTGACTTCCAGTACCATATTTTTTTCTTCTCCTTCATAATTTTAATATGTAAACCTTAATATATAAAATAGCCCAAAATCATACCTAAGATTCCACCCAGCAATCCGGAAAGCAGAGTGAGAAACCAGGGAAAGCCGACCAGGGAAATGAATCGAAGACTATTATCATATTTCGGAGGATTTAAAGCATCCTCCTCCTCTTTACCGGCTTTTTGATAAATGACACTTCTGTTTTCAAAAGCACAGACAAACTTCCAGCCCTTACTCTCCGCATCCTTTACGCTTTCCACCTGCCAGTCATTGTTAATCCCATTCCAGTCTTTCGGATCCGATAATTTTTTGCTTCCCTTAAGCCTTCTTCTTTTATTCGTCAGATATTTGGTATCCAAGGTATAACGATAGGTCTCTTCCTCTGACTGCTGAAAGGTATAAAGGGTAGGCGTCATATGTATCAGCCTCCAGCCGGCTTCCGATTGCTTTGTTAAAAAACGGTTAAGGCTGCGGTTGGTTAATATCAGCTTTCTGATTCTTTTTACCTGATCAGAATAATGATAATATATCCATTTTTCTCTTGTCAGTAATAATTCCTGATAAATGCTGTCTCCGTATTTTCGTATGCCTAAAATTAACCCCCAGGTAAAAATCATAAAAAATAAATTAAATCGTATAAAATTCCGTATAACCTGCCATTCTCTTGACAGCTCCGGCGGTATCAGTACCAAGCCGGCCGTAAAGCATAGGAATATAAGCAGCAGCTTAGTCAAGCGGTCGGCCGTATGGTAAAAATACTTCCGAAATTTTTGGGCACGATACAGCCGGGATTCTTCATCATTATAAAGCTCATTGATATCCCCGGCCTCAAACTCCTTACAAAAATAATAATTCAAATCTTCATCATGGGTCACTGCCTGCCATCCCATATCTTCGGCCATGGATAAAAATTCTTCTTTATACCGGATATCCTTTAAGGTCGGGTTCCGGGGGATATTAAACCGGTCGATTTCGTATAGTAAGCTCCTGGCCTCCTTCTTTTGAAAGGTATAAACCATTCCTAATGTGAGATTTTTAAATATCCAGCCCTGTTTCGCCATTTCTTCCAACCAGAATTTTTCTTTCACAAAGCTGAAAAAGAGCTTTATTTCCTTTTTTCTTATTCCATCATTCATGGCCGCTTCCCTCCCTGAAAATAGTCTCTTTTCCGTTTTTCAACTGTATTTCCAGACGCTCCGTCTCCTTCACCAAAAGCTCCTTACCGTTTTGTGTTAACCGATATGTCTTTTTCCCGTTTTCCTGAGCAATGGTCTCTATAATCCTATCCTCTAATAAACGTCCCACCATAGTATATAAGGTACCCGTTCCCAGCTTTATTCTGTCCTGTGTTAAAACAGCCACATACTGCATAATGGCATAACCGTGTTTAGGAGTAAGTAAGGCCAATAACGTATAATAAGTCGTTTCCGTCATGGGTATATATTTTTTAAACAGACCGTCCTCCATTCAAACACCTTCTTTAGCCGTATATTTTCCTTTTTTCTAAAACCAATTACGATGTCGCTTATCGACATGTCGTATGTAGACATATTAGCAGATTATTTTTTTTCTGTCAATAAAAATTACAAATGAAAATTATAAATGGAAAAATGTACTTGCAAACAGGTAAACGGTAAGCTATTCTTATACGGATGAAGGAGGGGAATCGGAGGGTTACATTTCCCTTAAAACAAGCTAAATAATTAAAATTATCAGTATATGGACGAAAGCTCCTCATTCCCGGCGGCTTCCTGGAAATGAAGAGCTTTCTTTCCGTATTCGGTTTACCCTGTCCGGCAGTTTTATAAAAGCCGGATCTAATACCGATTATGTACCCTTTCGGCAAAACACATGATATCCTGTATCTTAAGGACCTTCCCGTCATCTAATACGGCACTTCCCCGCAGCCTCCCGAATACCTGATGCTGTTCCGTTTCGATGATTATGGCCTTTGTGTGGGCCTTACGGTGCAAGACCGGTTGAAACTCCATCTCGAATCGATTGTCACCCGAGGTAAAATGCCAGGGCTTCCTATAAGAATCCTCAGGTATATGGAAGGCAACCTCCTCCAGCTTATGCCCTATACCGTCATAAAATATTATGTTTTCAGTAGCGGCCCTCGTATCGCCAAAGCCATAGCCGATATTAAATCCAAACGGCTTTCCCTCTATGATTCCGTTACCGGAGCCCCAATACCAGACATTGTCATAGGTCCATATGCCTCTGCCCCAGTCAAGAGTCCCGAAATCCCTATCAGGTATAAATTCATATTCTTTTCCGTCAAAAATGACTTTTCCCGATGCGGGCATACAGTTGATTTTCTGGTTATAATAAAAAGCCTTTCTGTTTTCCGAAAAAGGGGTTGCTATTACAAGAGTATCCGTTTGCGGCTGATGTAAGGTTATATCACAGGAAAAATCTTTCCCCTTGCAGAAGTTTTTAAATTCGCATAGAATTCGTCTGCTGCCCTGTTCTACCAGAAACTGCATATGTAGTCTTTTATCTCTGTAAAGGGTATTTCCCTCCCTACTGGAGGAAGGCAGCTTAAATTTCCCCATGGGAAAAGGATTCAATATGGTTTCCGTATGTTCAAAGCCTTCCCTGAAAAGTAAAAACGATACGGATTGTAAGCCTATGTACCCGGCATCGCAAATTGTAAATGCCGCACCGTAATCCTCAGTCATAATGATATAATAATCCCATTCCTTTATACGAAATTTTGATGCTTTACATTCCTTCCGGTCGTAAACCTGCAAAAGCTGCCTGGACCAGCCCGGTTCTCTGAGACTCCCTTCTTCATCCAGCAGTTTTTGTATTGCCGTAACTTCATGATTTCTTATCCCCATATCATTCCCCCCAATATTTACTACCTTTTTCACTGTATCAAATCTCACCGGACTCGAAAGTACCATTCCCACCAAGCTCGAAAGTACCATTCTCACTAAGCTCGAAAATACCTCGCCAAATGGTCAGGTATGTATTCTCACCAGGCTCGAAAATACCTCGCCAAGTGGTCATACGATACCTCGCCAGGTGGTCATACGATATCTCGCTAAGTGTTCCTATTATATCATATCCTTAACTAAGTAGAAAGAAGGGTTACATTAAAATTCATACTGTTTAACGGTCTGCAGTTGACAAAAAATAATATCCTCAGAGAAACTTCTTGAAGTGTATTTCCTATGGCTTTATAATTAAAAAAATACATTCATAGAAAAGGATCATTTTTAACAAATATATATAGAAAAAGGAGGTAGCCTATGCCGGCCGTCTACGCGCATCACTTATTTGGTAAGGAAGTATTAAAAAAGCTTCCCAATGAATTATCCTACATTATTAAAGCCTATGGAACACCTTTTCAAATAGGCTTACAAGGTCCCGATATCCTGTTTTTTTATAACCCTTTATCAAAGAATCCCATCAATCAAAAGGGCTATGCCATGCATAAACAGCCTGCTAAAGATTTTTTGGCCAGGACTGTTCCCGTCGTTCGAAAAAAAGGGACCTGTTCTCCCGAATATGCATATCTGCTGGGTTTTATCTGTCATTTTATGCTGGACAGTACCTGTCATCCTTTTGTAGAGGAACAGGTAAAGACTCATTCTTTGGATCACATTGAAATAGAAAGTGAATTTGAAAAATTTCTTCTTGCAAATAAGGGAATCCCTCCTCTTTCCTATCCGGTTTACCGCCTTATCCCTACCGATGCGGAAACGGCCCAATGCATCTCGCATATTTATCAGGACATACCGGCTAAAGACATAAAAAAAGCATTGCAGGATATGTATCTTTACAAAAAAATATTAACGGCCCCGAATAAAGGAAAGCGTACATTATTAAAGGGTATTATGCTTGCTTCCGGACAATATGACAGCCTGCAGGGTCATATATTAAACCCTGTGACGCCTTTATATGCCGGAATGACCAATCAAAAGCTTTTGTTTTTATTTCGCTCTGCCATTGAAGAAGCTGCCGTCATATTAAAGGATTTCCATGAGAGTATCACCAAGGGGAAAGAACTGCATGAACGGTTTAACAGAAATTTTGATTAAACTTAACAAGTACTTCGTATAAGCCTGCTAAAATGTAGAGGTAAATATTCTCATGGAAAGGAAAAATTAATGAAAGAAAAAAGCAATTCTTCTCAACAAAAGCTGACAAAGCTGGAAAAATACTGGATTCTTTATGATGTTGGTAATTCTGCTTTTATTTTGCTGGTTTCCACTCTTATTCCCATTTGCTTTAACAGCTTAGCGGAATCCGGCGGTGTATCCAAAACCGATTATTTGGCTTATTGGGGCTATGCAGCCAGTATCTCTACCCTGATTGTTGCCCTCCTGGGGCCCATTCTGGGAACCATCGCCGATACCAGGGATTATAAAAAGCCTATCTTTACTGCCTGCCTCATAGTCGGCGTCATCGGCTGCGCGGCATTGGCTCTGCCTTTATCGTGGTTTCCTTTTCTGGTGATCTTCGTCGTCGCAAAGATCGGTTATTCCTCCAGCCTTATCTTCTATGATTCCATGCTGACGGACGTCACCACGCCGGAACGAATGGATACCGTATCCTCCCATGGCTATGCCTGGGGCTACATAGGCAGCTGTATTCCCTTTATCCTGAGCTTGCTTTTGGTCTTAGGAGGGAACGCGGCAGGTATTTCCATGATGACAGGTATGATGGGGGCATTCCTCCTCAATGCTTTATGGTGGTTTCTGATAACGGTCCCTCTGTTAAGAAATTATAAGCAGACCTATTATGCTTCCTCTAAAGAACACGTTATCCGTTACAGCTTTTCCCGTCTTTACGATACCTTTAAGCATATAAGAAAAGAAAAAAATATTTTTATATTCCTATTGGCTTTTTTCTTTTATATAGACGGGGTTTATACCATTATTGATATGGCTACCGCTTACGGCCAATCTTTAGGCCTGGACAGTACGGGACTCTTATTGGCGTTATTATTGACCCAAATAGTTGCTTTTCCCTTTGCCCTATTATTTTCAAGGCTTGCCAAAGCATATAAAAGCACGACCTTAATCCGTATCTGCATCATCAGCTATACGTTAATTGCTTTATTTGCCATTCAATTAGACAAGCAATGGGAATTTTGGCTGCTGGCCTTTTGCGTAGGTATGTTCCAGGGGGCTATCCAGGCATTGTCAAGATCCTATTATGCGAAAATCATACCCCCCGAAAAAGCCGGTGAATACTTCGGTATTTATGATATTTTCGGTAAAGGTGCCGCCTTTTTGGGAACTACGCTGATTGCCGTTATCGTACAGATAACCCGGAAACAGAACTTAGGAATTTCCATATTGCCTTTACTGTTTATAATCGGTTTACTGTTATTTCAAAGAGCCGTAAAACTGAACAGCATCAACGAAGCAAAGAGGTCAAGTCCGCTTACATAAAAATAAAAGGCTGCCCAATTAGCCGTAGTCCCATAGGGACATTTTCCTAAACTACGGCTAAGCGGTGCAGTATTGGGCAGACAGTGAGTTTTCGCTGTCTGCCTTTTGCTGTTTCTAAGCGACCTCTTGTTGCTCTCTTGTGGTCGTTTGTTCAATGACATCGTCAAGCAGTCCGA
>CAMJWQ010000209.1 GCA_946409475.1 uncultured Lachnospiraceae bacterium | reverse complement strand
CTTATTATTTTCTTTGATAACAATGCCCCTGCTCCGCCAATAGCAGCAAAATAAATTCCCTCATTTTTTATAATGGATTCTATTACTTCTTTACTTCTTTTTCCTTTACCTATCATTCCTTTTAAACCTAAATCCATTAATTTACCCGCATACTTATCCATTCTGCCGGAAGTAGTAGGACCTGCCGATCCAATCACATTTCCTGTTCTTGCAGGAGACGGACCCATATAATATATGATATTGTTATGTAAATCAATAGGTAATTCTTTCTTATTTTCAATAGCCTCCCACATTCTTTTATGTGCGGCATCTCTTGCTGTATAAATAGTTCCGGATAAATAAACGAAATCACCGGCTTTTAGTTTCCTTATATTTTCTTTTTGTATAGGTACATTTATATAATGCTCCATCTTAAACCTCTCAAATCAGATTATGTATTTAAATATTTTTAAAATTCATTGTTCCTATTTATATATTTACATAGGATAGTCCGGTTTTCATAAATATTAAGTTATCCTGGAATAAATTATATAACAGCTGTAATATGTCTGTTAACATGACAGCAGATATTAACGGCTACGGGCATCCCTGCAATATGGGTGGGGTATGTTTCAATATTCACGGCAAAAGCCGTATTAGTACCGCCGAGACCTCCGGGGCCAATTCCCAGTTTATTTATATTATGAAGCATTTCTATTTCCAGTTCCTTTACGTAAGCTATTGATGAATGTAATCCTGCCTCTCTTGTTAATGCTTTTTTTGCCAAATAAGCACATTTTTCAAAGGTACCTCCTATTCCCACACCCACAACCATAGGAGGACAGGCATTCGGTCCTGCCTCATGTACTGTTTTTACTATCACTTTTTTAACTCCCTCAATTCCATCCGACGGCTTTAGCATATATATTTTACTCATATTTTCGCTTCCAAAGCCCTTAGGAGCAACTGTTATGGTAACGTCATTTCCGTCTACAATTTGATAATGGATAATTGCCGGTGTATTATCTTTTGTGTTTTCTCTGTATATAGGGTCCTTAACAACTGATTTTCTTAAAAAGCCTTCTTCATATCCCTTTCTGACACCTTCATTAACAGCTTCCTCTAAATTGCCGCCTTCAAAGTGTACATCAATCCCTATCTCCATAAAAATGACCGCCATTCCTGTGTCCTGGCATATAGGTATTTTTTCTTCACCGGCAATTTTAAGGTTTTCCTGAAGCTGCTTTAAAATATGACATCCTATTTCTGATTTTTCATGATTCTGTGCATGATAAAAGGCTTCTCTCATATCTTCTGATAAATTATAATTTACTTCAATACACATATCTTTTATTTTATTTGTTATTTTTTGAACATGAACATTACGTATCATAATAGATAAAAATCTCCTATGCTTTTTTATCTTATAATCTTACAGAAAATTCATAGAAATTTCCATAAGGTAAATATAAAACACTCTTATGGAAATTATTAACCATAAGAGTATTCTTTACTTATTTATCTTCTTCTTTGTTTTCTGTTTCCGCATTTTGTATACTTTCTCTGACTTTTGCAATGCTGGCAACCGTAATATCATCTTCCATATTAATTAATTTTACGCCGGAAGTGATTCTTCCCAGAATGGATATATTATCTACATTTAATCGGATAATGATACCTTCAATTGTAATAATCATAATTTCGTTTTCATTATTAACGGCCTTTACACCAACCACATAACCTGTTTTATCCGTTACTTTATAGCATTTTACACCTTTTCCGCCTCTATGCTGAGTAGTAAATTCATTCATAAAGGTACGTTTGCCCATGCCATTTTCAGAAACAATTAATAAATAATCTCCCTGGGTATTTAACTGCATACCGATAATTTCATCTTCATCCGTCAGATTCATTCCAATGACACCCATAGATGTTCTTCCCGTAGGTCTTACATCCTTTTCATGAAAACGTATGCATTGTCCATGTTTCGTAATCAATAGGATATCATTATTATTTGTCGTTGCTTTTACCTCTATCAATTCATCATCTTCCTTTAAGGTGATGGCAGCAAGACCTGATTTTCTTACATTACTATAATAGGTTATTGAGGTTTTTTTAACGATTCCTTTTTTGGTTGCCATAAATAAGTAGCAGCCATCCTTATATTCTTTAATAGGAATTACAGCCGATACTTTTTCTCCCGGAGACAATTGTAACAGGTTAATAATGGCTATGCCTCTGGCCGTTCTTCCTGATTCCGGTATTTCATATGCCTTTAACCGATATACCTTACCTAAATTGGTAAAAAACATAATATAATGATGAGTGGTTGTCATTAACAGATCTTCTATAAAATCCTCCTCAATGGTCTGCATACCCTTTATGCCTTTACCGCCGCGGTTCTGGCTTCTGAAATTATCTACCGTCATTCTTTTGATATATCCCAGATTTGTCATAGCAATTACCGTATTATCAACAGGTATTAAATCCTCCATGGATATATCATACTCATCAAAACCGATTGCCGTTCTGCGTTCATCACCGAATTTATCGGAAATTTCTAATATTTCTTCCCTTATTACCCGTAACAGCAGTTTTTCATCTCCAAGAATAGCCTTTAATTTTTTAATGGTTTCCAATAATTCTTTATGCTCTGCTTCCAACTTTTCTCTTTCCAGTCCCGTTAATGCCCGAAGACGCATATCAACAATTGCCTGGGCCTGAACCTCTGAAAATGTAAACCTTTCTATTAACCGTTCCTTAGCTATTTGTGTCGTACGGGAGGATCGTATAATACTGATGACCTCATCAATAGCATCTAAAGCAATTAATAATCCCTGTAATATATGATCTCTTTCTTCTGCCTTATTTAAATCATATTGCGTTCTTCTGGTAACCACTTTTTTTTGATGTAATAAATAATAGGACAGCATTTCATGAAGATTTAATATCTTAGGTTCATTATTTACCAATGCCAGCATAATAACACCAAAAGTATCCTGTAACTGAGTATGCTTATATAATTGGTTCAATATGACGTTTGCATTGACATCTCTGCGAAGCTCAATGCAAATGCGCATTCCCTGTCTGTTGGATTCATCTCTTAAGTCGGTAATGCCTTCAATTCTTTTATCTCTTACTAACTCTGCGATTTTCTCAATTAATCTCGCCTTATTTACCATATAAGGAATTTCCGAAACAATAATTCTGTTTTTGCCGTTCGTCATAGGCTCAATATCCGTTACGGCTCTGACATAAATTTTACCGCGTCCTGTCCGGTAAGCCTCCTCAATACCCTTTCTTCCCAGAATAGTGGCACCCGTAGGAAAGTCCGGTCCCTTCACAATTTCCAGCAGCTCTTCCATTTCCGTTTCCTTATCCTCTTCTACCTGATTATCAATAATTTTGACAACAGCTTTAATAATCTCTTTTAAATTATGAGGAGGAATATTGGTCGCCATGCCGACAGCTATACCCGTTGTTCCATTCACTAATAAATTAGGATATCTTGATGGCAATACAACAGGTTCTTTTTCCGTTTCATCGAAGTTAGGTGTAAAATCAACGGTATTTTTATTAATATCCGCCAGCATTTCCATGGATATCTTACTTAATCTTGCCTCCGTATAACGCATGGCAGCCGCGCCGTCACCGTCAATAGATCCAAAATTTCCGTGACCGTCCACCAGGGGATATCTGGTCGACCATTCCTGTGCCAAATTAACCAACGCGCCATATATGGAACTGTCACCATGAGGATGATATTTACCCATAGTATCACCAACAATACGGGCACATTTTCTATGAGGCTTATCAGGACCGTTATTTAATTCAATCATGGAATAAAGCACTCTTCTCTGTACCGGTTTCAAACCATCACGTACATCAGGTAAAGCTCTGGTCGCAATTACACTCATGGCATAATCGATGTAGGAGTTTTCCATTGTTTTCTTTAAGTCTACTTCTTGAACGTTATCAAAGATATTATCTTCCATTCCTTACTTTTCCCCCTAAACATCTAAGTTTCTAACATATTTTGCATTTGCTTCAATAAATTCTCTTCTGGGCTCTACTTTATCACCCATTAATGTGGTAAAGGTTAAATCTATTTCTGAGGAGGCCTCTTCATCCATAGTCACACGAAGGAGTATTCTGTTTTCCGGATCCATGGTTGTTTCCCAAAGCTGATCCGCATCCATTTCACCAAGGCCCTTATACCTTTGTATCTTATTACTGTTATCTCTTCCCACTTCATTGAGAATATCATTTAATTCTTCAGGGCTGTAAGCATACCAGACCTTTTTATTTTTTTCCAGCTTAAATAAAGGCGGCTGAGCTAAATATACATATCCTTCTTTAATTAAATCAGGCATAAAACGGTATAAAAATGTTAACAATAAGGTACTGATATGGGCCCCGTCCACATCGGCATCGGTCATAATAATAATTTTATGATATCTTAGTTTCATAATATCAAAATCTTCATGTATACCGGTTCCAAAAGCAGTAATCATAGCTTTTATTTCCGCATTGGCATATATTTTATCTAACCTTGCCTTTTCTACATTTAAAATTTTTCCACGTAACGGTAATATTGCCTGCGTATCTCTGCTGCGGGCAGTTTTTGCAGATCCTCCGGCGGAATCTCCCTCTACGATATAAATCTCACATTTTTCAGGATCCTTATTTGAACAATCTGCTAATTTACCCGGTAATGCCATACCCTCCAAAGCCGTTTTTCTTCTGGTTAAGTCTCTCGCCTTTCTGGCGGCATCTCTGGCTCTTTGTGCCAATATGGATTTTTCACAAATTAACTTTGCAACTGTTGGATTTTGTTCAAGAAAATATGTTAACTGCTCACTTACAATACCATCAACGGCACCGCGTGCTTCACTATTACCCAGCTTTTGCTTTGTCTGTCCTTCAAACTGAGGATCTTCTATTTTAATACTGATAATAGCTGTTAATCCTTCTCTGATATCTTCACCTGATAAATTAGATTCACTATCCTTTAACAGTTTATTATTTCTGGCATAATCATTAAAAGTTTTCGTTAACGCATTGCGGAAACCTGCTAAGTGAGTACCTCCTTCAGGTGTGGTAATGTTATTTACAAAACTGTATGTGCTTTCCGTATAGGAATCATTATGCTGCATGGCAACTTCTACGTAAATATTATCTTTCACGCCTTCACAGAATATAACCGTATTATATAAGGGATTTTTACTGGTATTCAGATAGGTGACAAATTCCTTTATACCGCCCTCATAATGAAATTCCTTACTGACGACCTTTTCTTCTCTTTCATCATTTAAAATAATTTTCAGATTTTTTGTTAAAAAAGCCATTTCTCTCAATCTTTGTTTTAAGGTGTCAAAGCTGAAAACCGTTTCCTCAAATATGGTGGCATCCGGCAGAAAGGTTACTTCCGTACCGCTTTTCTCTTTTTCACAATTACCTATTATTTCCAGTTTTTGAATTACTTTTCCTCTCTCATATCTTTGTTTATATATTTTTCCTTCTTTAAAAATACAGACCTCCAGCCATTCCGACAATGCATTAACTACGGAAGCACCAACTCCGTGAAGTCCGCCGGATACCTTATATCCTCCGCCGCCAAATTTTCCGCCGGCATGTAAAATAGTAAAAACTACTTCTACCGCAGGTATTCCGGCTTTATGATTAATTCCTACGGGTATTCCCCTGCCGTTATCCAATACGGTTACGGAGTTGTCTTTATGAACCGTTATTTCTATACTATTACAATACCCTGCCAATGCCTCATCTACCGCATTATCTACAATTTCATAAACCAGATGATGTAGTCCGCGTATGGATGTACTTCCGATATACATACCCGGTCTTTTTCTTACTGCCTCAAGACCTTCTAAAATCTGGATTTGATCTGCACCATATTCAGTACTCATTATAATCCTCCTAAGTTAACTAATTTTCCTTTATCACTGTACCATTTTCCACTTTAAATATCTGATTGATAAAAAATTGATTATTTATAAATTCATCAATGCCTGTACAGGTAATAAATGTTTGAATATTACCTATGGTATTTAATAAATATCTTTGCCTGCTGCTATCCAGTTCTGATAAGACATCATCTAATAATAATACGGGATTTTCATTTATTCTATTTTTTACCAGCTCTATTTCCGATAATTTTAAGGTAAGAGCAACGGTTCTTTGCTGTCCCTGTGAACCAAATTTACGAATATCCACATTATTTACTAAAAAACTGATATCATCCCTATGAGGTCCTGCTGATGTCATACATTGCTTTTTATCTTTTTCTCTGTTTTTTTTTAAAAAAGCAGTAAAGTTATCCTCAGTTACATTAT
>CAMJWQ010000208.1 GCA_946409475.1 uncultured Lachnospiraceae bacterium | reverse complement strand
ATCTAAATTTCATTGAATTGGAGGAATTTGTATGAACGTTTACACAACAAATAATATTCGTAATGTCGTTCTTTTGGGGCACGGTGGCTGTGGCAAAACCAGTTTGGTAGAAGCCATGGCTTATTTATCAGGACTAACGAATCGAATGGGTAAAACAACAGATGGAAATACAATCAGTGATTTTGATAAGGAAGAACAGAAAAGACAATTTTCCATTACTACTTCACTTGTTCCCATTATATGGGATAATACAAAAATCAACATATTGGATACCCCCGGATACTTTGATTTTATAGGAGAAGTAGAGGAAGCCGCCGGCGTGGCAGATGCGGCCATTATAGTGGTATCCGGTAAGTCGGGAGTCGAAGTGGGGACGGAGAAGGCCTGGGAGCTGTGTGAAAGATATAAACTGCCAAGAATGTTTTATGTAACGGAGATGGATATTGACAATGCAAGCTTTCGGCAAGTAGTGGAGGATTTAACAAAGCTGTATGGTAAAAAAATAGCACCTTTTCATTTACCCATACGTGAAAAGGAAAAGTTTGTAGGATATGTTAATGTAGTCAGTGAAACAGCAAACCGATGGAACAGTAAGGGTGAGGTAGAGCCCTGCGAAATCCCCGAATATTCAAAATCAAATTTGGAATTATACCGTAACACCTTATTGGAGGCTGTTGCAGAAACCAGTGAAGAATTAATGGACCGGTATTTCAGCGGAGAAGCTTTTTCGGAAGATGAGATACGTTCCGCTGTCAGAACCAATGTGATAGACGGAAGCATAGTTCCCATAACAATGGGTTCCAATATATTGGCGCAAGGCACATTTACCCTGCTGACGGATATTGTCAAATATTTTCCCAGCCCTGAATTAAGGGAGTGCGGCGGAATTAATATGAAGACAAATGAAATTTTTAAAGCAAATTATGATTTTGCAAAAGCAAAATCTTCTTATATATTTAAAACGATCGTAGACCCCTTTATCGGTAAATATTCCTTAATTAAGATAAATTCCGGGGTTTTAAAATCAGATGATACTGTTTTCAATGTAGATATGGATACGGAAGAAAAAATTAGTAAGCTATATGTACTATGCGGTAATAAGCCAGTAGAAATAAAAGAACTCCATGCAGGTGATATTGGTGCGATAGGAAAGCTGGATGCCAATACGGGAGATACCTTATCTACAAAAGCTGCACCTGTAAAATACGGAAAGACAAAAATATCCATACCTTATACCTGTATGCGCTATAAGGCTAAAAACAAAGGTGATGAAGATAAAATATCCCAGGCATTGGCAAAGTTAATGCAGGAGGATTTGACATTAAAGCAGGAGAGCGATGCAGAAAACCACCAGTCTCTATTATATGGAATAGGAGAACAGCACTTAGATATTGTAGCTGATAAACTTACTACGAAATATCGAGTGGAAATTGAGCTGACTAAGCCTAAAGTAGCCTTTAGAGAAACCATACGTAAAAAATCCGATGTGGAATCAAAGTATAAAAAGCAATCGGGAGGTCATGGCCAATACGGACATGTAAAAATGACCTTTGAGCCTTCCGGAGATTTAGAAGCTCCTTATGTCTTTGAACAAATCGTTGTTGGCGGAGCCGTACCAAAGAATTATTTTCCTGCTGTGGAAAAGGGGTTACAGGAGGCCGTACAAAAAGGACCTTTGGCTGCCTATCCTGTTGTGGGAGTAAAGGCCGTTCTTTATGACGGTTCCTATCATCCGGTAGATTCCTCCGAAATGGCATTTAAAATGGCAACCATACAGGCCTTTAAAAAAGGTTTTTTAGAAGCTTCTCCTATATTACTGGAACCTATTGCGAATTTAAAGGTAACAATACCGGATAAGTTTACCGGTGATATTATGGGGGACTTAAATAAAAAACGAGGCCGTGTTCTTGGCATGAATCCGGCCGGACCCGGCAAACAGACTATTGAAGCAGATATCCCAATGACCGGTCTGAACGGATACGGAACGGATCTGCGTTCCATGACGGGAGGATGGGGAGAATTTTCCTATACCTTTGCCAGATATGAGCAGGCGCCAAGTGATGTACAGGAAAATGAAATAGCCCTTAGAGCAAGTAAAGTGGTTTCGGAAGGAGAATAAGGATAAAAAAGCGGTATTGCCTTAAATTAAAATAAAGGTTGACCGCTTTTTTATTGCGGTAAAAGGCATTCATGATGTGTGCTTTCCGCATGCTAAATGTGATTTGGTTACTTACATGTAAAATAAATAATGTAAAATAAAGGTATAGATCAAAAAGAAGCATGATTTTAACAAAATAATACAAAAGGAGAGCCGATTATGTTTGCATTGTTTAAAAAAGATACGAATAGTATATCCATAAATGAATTAGACGGGATACAACTGGAAAACAATCTTATTGATATTCGTGAAAAATATGAGTATAAAAGTGGAAGCATTCGAGGGGCAAAGAATATACCCATGAAGGAATTAATGGATAATCCGGAAAAATATCTGGACAAGAATAGAACATATTATATTATGTGTCAATCCGGTGCAAGAAGTGCAAGAACAACAGCTTATCTTGCTAAAGCCGGTTACCATGTAATCAACGTTGCCGGAGGTATGAGCGGTTATAGGGGAAATAAAGGTAAAAGCTGATTCCGCAATGGAATCGATCTGACATGGCAGAATAGATTTCCTGCATAGTAAACTCCTTTCGGTCAGTTTGGGACTTCAATTTCTGATTGAACAGGACGAGCTGACTCTTGCGCAAGTGTCAAAGGTGAGAAATAATCGTTGTAAATCCAGCCCGGAGGAATTTCTGGAGGCGTTGACGGGCATTGTTTTACCCTTGCAGCGGGAGCTGTTCAGGGAGGTATTGCGGGTCATTGAGGAACAGACAAAGCAGATAGAGCTTCTGCTACATTCGGCCGCTATGGGATGAAAAGGGCACACTTATCACGCCCTCCATAATCTCCTTTTTTTCGACAGAGAGAAGCGGCGGCTTTGATTTTTGATTTCAAAACCGCCGCTTCGCGTCTACTATCTATTATAATGCATGGTTATCTTGCCGCTGAAACAACGGCTTTTAAGTTTTCATCTTGGTTTACGCAAAAGAATTATTGATTGATGGTTCCTATCTCATGATCACTGTCACTTAACTGATTAGCTCTTTCTTTCGTCAACTTGTCAAATTCTTCTTGGCTATGGGTCTTTACACCAGTGAGCTTTCCGTTTCCGTCTGCGTCAATATCTGAATAGTCACGAACCGCAGATACATCAATGGTTCCTTCCTCATTGAACATGCTGCGAGTAGCGCCTTGAGATGATAAGACATCTACAAATGACCGAACAGTTTTTCCATCATAGATTAGGCAGTTCTTTTCCTTATTATAGGTCAGACCGTAGGTAGCGTACACCGAAAATGTTTCCTCAATCGTTTTCCCATCTGTCCCGTCTTGGCCCGCTTCATCAATTGAGTATTGAGGTGGATTTTTTAAATCCTCAATGTTTCTTGCGTCAAAACCGGCTTGACTGTATGATTCTACTCCAATAAGCTTACCACTTGGGTCATTGTTTGTTGCTTGTGATAAATCCCGTACACTATGAACATATATCGTGCCATTTTCGTTGAAATAGTCAATTCCACTGTAGGATCCATCTTCATTGTCACCAACCGGGTAGTAGTCCTCAAAATATCGAACTAATTCCTCATTGAAAAATAACTGGTCTGTGCTTTTGTTATAGCTGAGTCCATATTGTTCATAACCAGCATACATTTTCGCCCTGCTTTCCGGGGTCTCCACATATGCTGCTTCTTCTGCGATAGCAACATTTCCGTTCGCCGGTTCTTTATCTGCAGCTGCTGCAAGTGTAGCCCCAGTCATTATAATCCCCACCAGCGCCATACAAAAGATTGCAACGCCAGCCTTCTTTCGCTTAGTGTCCATAATTGATGAAATCCGAGTTTTCATACCTTTCTTACCTCCATAAAAATTAGTTGATAATGCTGTTCGGAGCTTCGCCCCGTTCCTGACAACACCTATAATGGTTTCGCCGTATTGCTTGCGTTGCTGAAAATCTGCGCCCTGTAAAACCAGCACGTCGCAGGAGATTTCACATTGTACCGCCGCCGCTTTTGCCATCAAGTAGACCGCAGGATTAAACCAATGGAGTGCGGTTGCCGCCAAAATCAGTGCCTTGTACCAAAGGTCATGCCGCTTAAAATGAATTAGCTCATGCTTTAGAATAAGGGATAATTCATCACCCGTAATTTTGACAGGCGGCAGTAAAATAGCCGGATGGAAAAACCCGACGAGCATGGGGCTTGTAATGCTCTGGCATACGCTTAATTTAACCTGTGTCTTAATTTCCAGTTCCGACTTTAAGCTGTCCAAAATCCCCAAGCTATCCAAATTGGTTACAGGCTCACTCCATCGGCGCACCATTTTCATAAAACGACCATGTCGTAGAGCATGATACAATACAACGCTTACAACACCTAAAATCCAGATTGCAGCAAGCACCCGCCATAAGGGGATTGTTGCCGGGTCGTTCACGATCCCCCCTGTAGTATCGGCCATAGGCGGCATGGCGTTGATAATTGTCTGTACAGGCGTTACAGGCATATCCGTCACTTGTGCAGGGAGAAACGACAGGTCAATCCGGGGGCGAAAGGGGAATATCCAGCCTGCCGCAATCACTAGCCAGACCATATACCGCCACCTTGCGGCATACCGTTTTGACAAAAGGGGCAATATGGCTGCATATACAAGTGTTACCAGCGACATAGAAACAGAGCATTGAAGTAGGGTAAAAAAATCCTGCATATCACTCCCCCTTTTCTTTCAGCCACTTTGCCAGTTGGTCAAGGTCGCTGTCCTTAATCTTGTTTCCGTCATACAGCGTAGCAACCAAGCTCGCAAAAGAGTTCCCATGAAAACGTTCCATAAAGTCTCCCGTTTCAAATTTCAGGTAGTCCTCCTTGCTGATAAGCGGGAAGTAGGTACGCTCTTTCCCGGTTTTTTCAGTTCGGAGGAAGCCGCGCTCCACCAGCCGCAGCATAAGGGAAATGACCGTCTGCGCTTTCCATTCTCTTTCATTTCCAAGCTGCTGCATAATGATGTTGGTCGTGATAGGCGGCTCATTTGCCCAAACCACTTTCATAATGTCAAACTCCGTGTCCGGCAGTTTTTTCATTGTGTTCATCATATCAACTCCTTTTAAGACAATTGCCTTACAACAGTATTCTACAATTGCCTTACAAAAATGTCAACCCCCTTACAGAAATATTTTCGACAATTGCAGAAATTGTTTTTTGGGATGCCTTTTAAATTCCCGTCTCGGAAAAAGACCTGAAACATCTTTTTGAATCATTTTACCGCCCCGATTTTGCCCGTGACCGGGATAATGGCGGCAACGGACTTGGGTTATACATTGTGGACACGCTGTTAAACGCTATGAACATCCCGTATTCCTTCTGCCTGATGCAAAAACCAGATGGAATGATAAAAGATGGGAAACTAATGGAAGGTTCCTCATATGTATTTCAAATGAATCAAGAAAAATATGAAATAATAATAGAAAAAACAAATGCTACCATATTTCAGGAGTTATTAGAGAGGGATTCAGATATATTATATACAGATTATGGAAATCTTCAGAAATTAGAAGGAAAAAAGGAAAAGGGGCAGAGTGTGATAGCTTGGTTGATAAAACATCATATACGCATTATAAGATCTTTTGCTGGGAACCTCGACGGCAGGAGGTATAATTGGACTGTTTCTTAATAAAGTGATAATTACCAATAGAAAAGCAGCAGTGCTGATAGGAGGGGTAATTGGTATAGTTTCTCTTGTGAAAAACGGTTTGGAAAATAGTTTTTTTCTTTCGAGACTGGTAACATGGGTACTGCCGCCCATATGTAATATGAGTGAGTCTTTTTGTAAAAACGACAGTATTTATATACCTGATTTTATATGGCCGTTTTTATGGATGCTATTATATATTGCAATTGAAACAGTAGCTTATATTTTAGTGATGAAGAGAAAAAAATTTGAGTAGAATGAAATAAAAGAGCAAATGATAACTGTGATTTGATAATGGAAGGGCAGACATGAAACGTGATATTTTTTTGATAATACTTGACATTTAATCTATAAGATTACATTATAATAATAACGAATCGAACGGGGGATTACTATGAAAAGACCATTAAAGTACTTAATTATCATATTGGCATTATTATTAGGCGGATTTATTTATTATTACATTACGCTGCCGGCTATTAATATTCATTCATCCGGCTTTTGGTTTTTTGTGATGGGTGTGATTATATTTATTATGATACTTTTC
>CAMJWQ010000207.1 GCA_946409475.1 uncultured Lachnospiraceae bacterium | reverse complement strand
GCCTAATTTCGTGTCTTGAATTAGGCTTTTTTTGAAGATGGCATACACCTTGGATTTTCAAAAAACATTAGCAAATGGCAAAGAAATTATTTCTTTAGGACATATAGATTAGATTATGGATGACGATTTTTGCAGGGCCGGAAATCAGCAAAAGTTTTTGCAGATTCTATTTATTGGGAATAAGCTGCCGGAGATAAACGTACAATAACTATGCTTGATTATAAAGAGGCAATAACTACGAAATGATTTATTTTGTATACAGAAAGGAGCAGTAAAATGAGTAGGAGTATGAAAACTATGGATGGAAATACTGCTGCGGCACATGTTTCCTATGCATTTACAGAGGTTGCCGCCATCTATCCGATTACCCCCTCTTCGCCAATGGCCGAGCTGGCGGATAAATGGTCTGCGGAGGGTAGAAAAAATATTTTCGGAGAATCCGTTAATGTTGTGGAAATGCAGGCAGAAAGCGGTGCTGCCGGAGCCGTGCACGGGTCTTTATCGGCCGGAGCATTAACCACGACCTATACCGCATCCCAGGGATTATTATTAATGGTGCCCAATATGTATAAAATTGCGGGAGAGCTGCTGCCGGGCGTTATTCACGTATCGGCAAGAACCATAGCCAGTCATGCCCTTTCTATTTTTGGGGATCACCAGGATATTTATGCATGCCGCCAGACAGGCTTTGCCATGCTGGCCAGCGGAAATGTGCAGGAAACGATGGATTTGGGTGCCGTAGCCCATCTTTCTGCAATAAAGGGGAGGGTTCCCTTTTTACATTTCTTTGACGGGTTCCGTACTTCACACGAGATACAGAAGGTAGAGACCTGGGACTACGAGGATTTAAAGGAGATGTGTGATATGGGTGCGGTGGATGCATTCCGAAAGCGTGCCTTGAATCCGGAGCATCCCGTATTACATGGTTCCGCTCAAAATCCTGATATTTTCTTCCAGGTAAGGGAAGCAAGCAACAGTTATTATAATGCCGTTCCGGAGATCGTGGAAAATTATATGAATGAGGTAAATAAAAAAATCGGAACGGACTATCGGTTATTTAATTATTACGGGGCAAGGGATGCTGCTAAAATAATCATTGCTATGGGCTCCGTTTGCGACGCTATTGAAGAAACCATCGATTATTTAATGGAAAAAGGAGAAAAGGTCGGCCTTATTAAAGTCAGGCTTTATCGCCCCTTCTCTGTTAAGCATCTTCTTTCTGTTATTCCGGATACCGTAGAGGAAATCAGCGTATTAGACCGTACCAAGGAACCGGGAGCCATTGGCGAACCCCTTTATTTGGATGTGGTAGCGGCATTAAAGGGATCGAAATTTGAACAGGCTGTCATCAGAAACGGGCGTTACGGCCTGAGCTCTAAAAATACAACCTCAGCCCATATCATTTCTGTTTACAGAAACACCGATAAACAGACCTTTACCATCGGTATTGATGATGATGTGACTAATTTATCTCTTCCCGTATTGGAAAAGCCTGTTACCACACCGAAAAGTACAATCAGCTGTAAATTCTGGGGATTAGGAGCCGACGGAACGGTCGGGGCCAATAAAAACTCCATTAAGATCATAGGGGATCACACCAATATGTATGTACAGGCATATTTTGACTATGATTCTAAAAAATCCGGGGGCGTTACCACCTCTCATTTGCGTTTTGGTAAAGCTCCCATTAAGGCTACTTATTTAATCGAACAGGCCAATTTTGTTGCCTGCCATAATGCCGCATATATTTATAAATATAATATGGTACAGGATTTAAATGACGGAGGAACCTTCCTTTTAAACTGTGGCTGGACTATGGAGGAAATAGAAGAACGCCTTCCCGGAAAAGTAAAAAGGTATATGTCGGAGCATGACATAAAATTTTATACGATAGACGGTGTTTCTATTGGGAAGGAAATAGGTCTGGGCGGAAGAATCAATACCATACTGCAGGCTGCTTTTTTTAAGCTGGCAGATATCATTCCCATTGAAGATGCCGTTAAGTATATGAAGGATGCCGCAGCCAAAACCTATGCAAGAAAAGGTGATGCTATTGTAGCCATGAATCATAAGGCTATCGATCAAGGTGTGGAAAAACTGGTAAAAATAGAAATCCCCGGGAGCTGGAGGAATGCGGAAGATATAGCGGCCGGTTCTGGTGAAGCGGAAGGAAGGACGGAAGTAATCAACTTTGTCAATAACATTCAAAAGCCTGTGAATTCCTGTCAGGGAGACAGCCTTCCTGTTTCCGTATTTAAAGCTATGGCAGACGGAACCATGCCCCAGGGTACATCTGCCTATGAAAAAAGGGGGGTTGCGGTGGATGTTTCCACATGGTACCCTGAAAACTGTATCCAATGTAACCTATGCTCTTACGTATGTCCTCATGCCGTTATCAGACCCGCTGTTTTAACGGAGGAGGAGAAGAATAAAGCTCCCGAAGGCATGGATACCTTACCGATGACAGGTATGCCGGGGTACTATTTTTCCATCACCGTTTCCACACTTGACTGTACGGGATGCTCCTCCTGTGTTAATGTATGTCCCGGTAAAAAGGGAGAAAAAGCATTGGGTATGAGCTCACTGGAATCCCAGCTTAAAAAACAGGAATATTTTAACTATGGTCAATCATTACCGGCAAAGAGGGACGTGTGGGATAAATTTAAGGAAACTACGGTGAAGGGCAGCCAGTTTAAACAGCCTCTGCTGGAGTTTTCAGGAGCCTGTGCCGGCTGCGGGGAAACTCCTTATGCAAAATTAGTGACACAGTTATTCGGAGACAGAATGTATATTGCGAATGCCACAGGCTGTACCTCCATCTGGGGCGGTTCCTCGCCCTCCACACCCTATACCGTTAACAGAGAGGGAAAAGGCCCCGCATGGGCAAATTCTCTGTTTGAAGACAATGCGGAATTCGGTTACGGAATGTATTTGGCACAGGAAAGTATCCGAAAGGCTTTAAAGGGAAAAGTGGAGGAGCTGAAAGGTATTACGGCGAAACCTTATGTAAAAGAAGCCTGTGAGGCTTATCTGAATACCTTTATGAACGGATCCGAAAATACAAAGGCTGCTGCCGGACTGGTGCTTGCCTTAACAAAAAGCAATAGTGAGGATGGCTGCGAAAAAGCAGCGGCTATATTAAAGCAAAAGGAATTTTTGGCTAAGAAGTCGCAATGGATCTTTGGCGGTGACGGATGGGCATATGATATCGGCTTTGGTGGATTGGATCACGTATTGGCCAGCGGCGAAAACGTAAATGTTCTGGTATTTGATACGGAGGTCTATTCCAATACCGGAGGCCAGTCCTCTAAAGCCACCCAGACAGGTGCCATAGCGCAGTTTGCGGCAGCCGGTAAAGAGGTGAAGAAGAAGGATCTGGCTCAGATAGCCATGACCTATGGGTATGTCTATGTAGCACAGGTTTCTCAGGGTGCGGATAACAATCAATGCATCAAGGCATTTTTGGAAGCGGAATCCTATCCCGGTCCTTCCATTATCATAGCGTATGCACCTTGTATCAGCCATGGAATTAAAGGCGGTATGTCAAATTCACAATCCGAAGAGAAGAAGGCGGTACAATCCGGTTATTGGAATCTGTTCCGTTTTGATCCCAGAAGGAAGCTTGCCGGGGAAAATCCGTTTATCCTTGACAGTAAGGCACCTACCATGGAATATCAGGAATTTGTGAATAACGAGGTACGTTATAATTCCTTAATCAGACAGAACCCCGACCGTGCGAAGGAGCTTTTCGGCAAGGCGGAAAAGAATGCAAAGGAAAAATATGAACAGTTAGTAAAAATGGCAGAAAAATAAATCATGACAGGTAATAGGCTGAAAAAACAAACACGTGTGATTTCACCCTTGCAGGAAAGGGAAACCATGCGTGTTAAGATGGGGAGAAAGTAGTAATATGCATTATTTAATCACATTTTTAGAAGGAATCATAACATTTATATCACCTTGCTTTCTTCCTATGCTGCCCATTTACATTTCTTATATGGCGGGAACGGACGAAGGGGAAAAGCGGTATACGGCATTGAAAAATGCTGTTGGGTTTGTTTTGGGATTTACGCTAATATTTGTGGCTATGGGTGCTTTTGCGGGAAGCATCGGAAAAATCATAAACACATACCATAACACCATTAACCTGATAGCAGGAGCTGTTGTAATCCTGCTGGGTCTTAATTTTACCGGTATTTTTAAGATTGGCTTCTTAAATAAAACCCTAAAATTAAAACAGGATTGGAAGATAACAGGTTTTTTTTCTTCCATTCTATTCGGAATCGTTTTTTCCATAGGATGGACCCCTTGTGTGGGAGCCTTTTTGGGGTCGGCACTTATGCTTGCCTCCCAAAGAGGTTCCATGCTCCAGGGGATGTTCATGCTGGTACTTTATTCCCTGGGTCTTGGAATACCATTCCTTATCAGTGCGGTGTTGATTGATAAGATGAAAAATACCTTCGCATTTATAAAGGAGCATTATGGATACATAAATACGGCAGCAGGAATATTTTTAATTATAATAGGATTAATGATGATGTCCGGGTACCTGGGTAAGTTCTTATCCTATTTATCAATTTAAGGAGTTTTGCATGAAAAAGACGGTTAAGATATGGATATGGCTGTTAGGATTGATTGTATGTATTATAGCAGCCTCTGTTTTATACAAAAATCTTCAGGATGATTATAAAAGCAATGATATCTTACAGGAGAAAAAAGAAACGGCGGAAGAAACCAAGGAAAATGATTCTGAGGATGTAAATTCTTCCGATGAAACAGAGCCGGGGACTAATGATCCGGAGGAGGAAGAAGCAACGCCGGCTCCGGACTTTACGGTTTACACAGATGAGGATGAGGAAATAACCTTGTCATCCCAAACAGGCAAACCGATTATATTAAATTTTTGGGCAAGCTGGTGTCCTCCCTGTAAAAGTGAAATGCCGCATTTTCAGGAAGCATATGAGGAATCCGGTGAAGACTTTATATTTATGATGATTAATTTGACGGACGGCTCCCGGGAAACAAAAGAGACGGCAGCAAAGTTCCTGGAGGAAATGGGTTACACTTTTCCTGTTTATTTTGACCTGGACCAAAGTGCCATGACAGCTTATGGAACGGTATCCATACCGGCCACCTATTTTATTGACGAAGAGGGAAATATAGCAGCTTCTGCCGTGGGCGCAATCGATAAGGATACGCTGCTGCAGGGCATGGAAATGATTCGGGCCGATGACTAAAGATACGGTATTAAACTTTTGAACCGGTTATTTAGCCATAGTTATTCCGTAGAACTATGGCTAATAAATAAATCTAAATAATAAAATAAATATGGAGGTTAAGTGATGAAAGATTTAAAAGGAACCAGAACGGAAGCAAATTTGATGGCAGCCTTTGCGGGGGAATCGCAGGCAAGAAATAAGTACACCTTTTATGCATCGAAAGCAAAAAAAGAAGGCTACGTGCAGATTGCGGATTTATTTGAGGAGACTGCCAATAACGAAAAGGAACATGCTAAAATATGGTTTAAGCTCCTTCATGACGGTATTCCCGATACCCTTACCAATCTGCAGGATGGGGCTGCGGGAGAGAATTATGAATGGACGGATATGTATGTAAAATTTGCAAAGGAGGCCAAAGAGGAAGGCTTTGAGCGCATCGCTTATCTCTTTGAGCAGGTTGCCGGCATTGAAAAGGAGCATGAAGAAAGATACCGTAAACTTATTGCTAATGTAGAAGGCGGATTGGTATTCTCCAGAGATAATGATATGATATGGCAATGCAGCAATTGCGGCCATGTTGTCATTGGTAAAAAAGCACCCAATGTCTGTCCCGTATGTGATCATCCCCAAGCTTATTTCCAGATAAAGGCGGATAATTATTAAAGCAGAAAAAAGGTATGAAGCGATATCCTTTATTACTTTTACAATAAAATTATGTTATTTGCTTTATGAGTAAATTACGAAGACCATGGAGAGACCGCATAGTAAGCGTGTATCTTTATGGTTTTTGTTTATTTCAAAAATAATTACAACAAAATTACAAATAAATAAAACAATAGTACAATACTGCTTTGCCGGAGATGGTATAAACTAATTACAGAAACATGATAAAGTGGCCTCCTATCCTGTCTATGGGGATAGAGGGGATATGGAGGCGGAGAGAACCTCATGAATGAGGTGGATATTTTCTAAGAATGGAGAGGAAGGGATATGAATACCAAAGTTGAGGAGCTCTTAAAAGGCCGGGAAAGCAATCATATGATGCCGTTTTTATGGATACACGGAGAGACGGAAGAAACCTACCGCCGGATGGTGAGAGCAATTGATGAGGCCAATAGTAAAGC
>CAMJWQ010000206.1 GCA_946409475.1 uncultured Lachnospiraceae bacterium | reverse complement strand
ATGCAAATGCAATGAAAGTTATCAAATGAGCCGGAAGGGAGTAAGAAAATGCAATTTAACTACGAATGGGTTAAGGATCCGACAATTTTTGAAGTAAATCGAAAAAAGGCGCATTCCGATCATAAATTTTACAGGGATGAGGAAGGCGGTAAAACCTTTCACATTTCTTTAAACGGAAAATGGCGGTTTTCCTATGCCGGAAGGTATGAAGACAGGGTAAAAGAATTTGAAAAAGCAGAATTTGACAGTTCCGATTGGGATACGATAGAGGTGCCGGGGCATATACAGCTGCAAGGATATGACAGGCCCAATTATGTGAATATCATGTATCCCTGGGACGGGAAAGAAAATATTGAACCGGGAGAGATTCCCGTTGAATATAACCCTGTTGGAAGCTATATTACCTATTTTGAATTAACCCGGGACCAGATAAATAATCCTGTCATTATCTCCTTTCAAGGGGTGGAAAGTGCTTTTGCTTTGTGGATAAACGGTGAATTTATCGGGTACAGTGAGGACAGCTTTACTCCCGCGGAATTTGATATTACGAAAATGGCTGCCGCCGGAAAAAATAAAGTGGCGGTACAGGTGTTTAAATGGTCCTCCGGAAGCTGGCTGGAGGATCAGGATTTTTGGAGGTTTTCCGGTATATTTCGGGATGTTTATGTATATACCATACCGGAAATCCATATAGAAGACCTTTTTATCAGGACCTGCTTAAATGATACCCTGGATTATGGCATGCTGCACCTGAATATGGAAACGCGCCAAAGTGAAGCGGGATTTTTCCACATCAGGCTTTATGATAAAGATGGGCGGGCGGCAGCAGAAGACAGGGCGGATATTATTGCGGGCAGGGAGCAATATACTTTCCGCTATGAGATAAGCAGACCTCATTTATGGAGTGCGGAAGTCCCTTATCTATATGAATTAATCATTTCCGTTTATGATAAAAAAGGGCGGCATCTGGAAACCGTTAAACAAAAAACAGGTTTTCGAAAATTTGAAATAAGAGATAATATCATGATGATTAACGGTAAGAGGATCTTATTTAAGGGTGTAAACCGTCATGAATTCAGTGCTGAAAGAGGCCGGGCCATAACAAAGGAGGATATGCTTTTTGATGTTAAGACCTTAAAAAGAAATAATATCAATGCCGTAAGGACATCTCACTATCCCAATCAAACCTATTTCTATGAGCTTTGTGATGAATACGGTATTTACATGATCGACGAAACCAATATGGAGACTCATGGTACCTGGGCTAAATTTGACGGTATTGTATATGATGAACATACATTGCCCGGAGATTTGGAAGGCTGGAGGGGAGCAGTGCTTGACAGAGCCGCCGGTATGTTTGAGCGGGATAAAAACCATCCGGCAATCCTTATCTGGTCATTGGGAAACGAGTCCTTCGGCGGAAAAAATATATACGAAATGAGCCGTTTCCTTAAGGAAAAGGATGATACCAGATTGGTGCATTATGAGGGCATCTTTCATGACAGAAGATACCCGGATACCAGTGATGTGGAATCCCGGATGTATCCCTCCGCGGAAAAAATCAAAGAATTTTTAAGTATTCATAGGGATAAGCCTTTCATTTGCTGTGAATATGCCCATGCAATGGGCAATTCAACAGGTGCCCATTTCAAATATACGGACTTAATGGAAGAGGAGCCCCTGTTCCAGGGCGGATTTATCTGGGATTACATTGACCAGGCCCTTTTGCATGTAAACAGTAATGGGGATACCTTTTTTGCCTATGGAGGAGATTTCATGGACAGGCCCGCTGACTATGATTTTTCAGGAAACGGGATTGTTTTTGCAGACAGAACCATATCTCCTAAGATGCCGGAGGTAAAATATAACTACCAGAATTTTAAAATCACCGTATGGGAAGAGGGTTATAAAGTCTCCAACAATAATCTGTTCATTGACAGCGACTTTCTTTCCTGCCATGTAATCTTATTGGAAAACGGTAAGGAAATCCGGACAGAGGCTGTGGATATTCATGTAAAGGCGGGAAAGGAGGAGGTATATAGGCTGCCCTATGATTTAATGAAGACAGCAGAGCCTTCCTGCGAATATATTACCGTTGTATCCCTGCGCTTAAAAAAAGCCTGCCTCTGGGCGGAAGAAGGGTATGAATTGGCTTTCGGCCAGTATGTTCATACATTAACAGATAAGGAAAAAGACTTATATTCTGCTAAAACAGCAGTTAAGGATAAAAATGCCCGGGGCGGTAAAAATGCCTGTGATACGGCCGAACATTGCCCTTCGCTTACATTAGTGGAAGGTGATTATAATATCGGGGTAAAGGGAGAAGGCTTTCAACTTTTATTTTCCAAGGTGAAAGGGGGATTGATTTCCTATAACAAAGAGGGTAAGGAATATCTCTTAGACGTGATTAAGCCTAATTTCTGGAGAGCTCCCACGGAAAATGATTATGGCTGCAAAATGCCCTATTATCATGCCCAATGGAAGATCTTCAGCTTATATATTTTTGGCAGATGGAGCAGTACGGCCAGGCTTGATGACCATGTGGAAATCCTGTTTGATTATTATGTTCCAATGATGGAAAAACCTTATTGTACTATCACCTATTCCGTATATGGAAACGGTAAAGTGGAGATGCTCATGGCCGCCGACGGAATTACCGGCATGCCCGATGTTCCTGAGTTTGGTTTTATCATAAAGCTGCCTCTGGAGTATGATTCGGTCAAATGGTATGGAAAAGGCCCCGGAGAATCTTATTGGGACAGAAGCAGAGGATACCAATATGGCCGGTATGAAAATAAGGTTTTGGATAATCTGACACCCTATATTCTTCCTCAGGAATGCGGCAACCATACGGAGGTAAGAAAAGCTTGTATAACAAATGGAAAAGGAAAAGGACTGATTCTTTCCGGAGCGGACTTTCACTTCAGTGCCCTTCCCTATACGCCTCATGAACTGGAAAATGCCACCCACACTTATGAATTACCAAAGCCTTATGAGACAGTAGTAAAGGCTTCTTTGGCACAGATGGGAGTAGGAGGCGATGACAGCTGGGGAGCCGTGACCCATGATGAATTTACCTTGAAAGCGGATAGAAGGAGGAGCTTTAAGATTGTAATGGAAGGTATGTAAGCAATGGAAGGCATCCGTATGCTATTATAATATTCCATGATCAGCATTTGCGTTAACATGCATTGCCTTTTTATGCTGCTTCTCTATAGACAGCTCATTTATTACAACCGCTAAAATAATAATGGAACCTCCGATCAGAGAGTTGGTTCCCATTGCTTCTCCCGTAAAAATGAGAACCCAGACGGGATTGAGCAGGGGTTCGATTACCGGTATCAGAATTGCTTCAACGGAGCTTACCTGTTTGACAGCTAATGTATATAAAATATAGGAGATACCCAGTTGAAAGACTCCCAGCACCAGCAGGCTTAACAGGGAAGTGGTATCCGGCAGCTGTCCGGGAAGAAAGGGTATCGAAACAAGAAAAGTGAGAATATTGCCAAGGAAAGTGATCTCCACTGCGGCACCAATTGAAATTTTCAGGAAAATTATCATTCCGGCCATAACGATACCGCTTAATAAAGCCACCAGGTTCCCGGCCAGGCTTCCGCCGCCCAGATTACCCGTAAAAAATAAAGCCATGCCTGAAAGCACAAATAGAATGGTAATGAGATCGGACCTTCTTGCCTTCTCTTTTAAGAATATGGCTGAAAAAATAACAACCCAGATAGAAGCGGTAAACTGCAGGAATATCGCATTGGCGGAAGTCGTTAATTTATTTGCAAAAACAAAGCAAAACAGGGTGCCGGAATAGCACAAAGCGCCCATAATATTTATTTTATTAAAGTGAATTACAGGTTTTTTGAGATAAACCAGCATGACAATTGCCGCTATTCCGCTTCGTAAACCGGCTATTGCCACAGAATTTAAATCTACCAATTTAATAAACAAACCTCCGATGCTCCATAAAATGGAGGCAATAATCAAGTACACAATAGCTTTTTTTCTGTTCATATTCCTGTTCTCCTTAAGTAACCCGGCGTGAAATTTACAATACCATTTTATGGTATTCCTCAGCAATATTTAATGCATGATCGCCGATTCTTTCAAAATCGGTCAGCATTTCGGAATATAGGATACTGGTTTCCGAGGAGCAGGCTCCTGCCTGCATTCTGCTAATTTGATTGTTTCTGTACTGCTCATTCATATCGTCGATCTTCTGTTCATTTTTAGCCGTCTGCTCCAGCATGGAAGAGGAAGCTTCATCTGCGGTATACCGTATGTCGTCTAACGTTTTTAGGCTGACGGCTTTCATGCTTTGGATTTCTTCCAGGGCATATTTCGAAAGATTCTGGTTCCGGTCGATGATGTCCTTTGCGTAGCCGGCGATATTCATGGCATGGTCGGCGATACGCTCCATATTTCCCACAATAGCAAAATAGCAGTTTACATTGGTGGAATCCTGCTCCGACATTTCAATGACAATGAGCTTTGCAATGTATCTAGAGATTTCCGCATTCAGAAAATCCACATATTCTTCACATTCTTCTATTTCCCCAATTTTTTTTGCACTTCTATTTAATACGGCGTCAAATCCGTCCATTACATTTTTACGTACCAGTGTGAGCATACGGTCCACTTCTTTTTGCAATAGGGATAAGGATACGGAAATCTGTCCGACCTGATGTCCCTTGCGGTAATCAATTGTTGTCAGATAAAATAGCTTTTTACTTTCTTTTTCCGGCAATTCTTCACCCGGCAGTATTCTGGTGGCGGCCTTTGCCATCAAAGGACCAAAGGGAAGTAATAACAGAGTCGTTATAATATTGAATGCAGTATGAGTATTGGCTATCTGTGCCACCGGATTTCCCGGAGTAAGACTTTCCATCAGGGAAACAAAGGGTGTCGTAAGACAGATGACAGTGAAGATAAGGGTGCCTATGATGTTGAACATCAGATGAATCAGAGTAGTGCGTTTGGCATTGGTTTTTGTTCCGATGGATGCCAAAACGGCAGTGATGCAGGTTCCGATATTTTGTCCGAACAGAACATAAACAGCACTGGATAAACCAATGATATTACTGTAAGCCAGTGCCTGTAAAATACCTATGGAAGCAGAGGAGGATTGGATAATGGCAGTAAACACAGCACCCACCAGGATACCCAATAAAGGATTTTTAAAATTGGTCATAAAGGAAATAAAGGTTTGGGATTCCCGTAAGGGTTCCATGGAGCTTCCCATCATTTCCATACCAATGAACAGGACGCCGAGGCCGGCAATGATCTCACCGATATGGCGGCTTTTTTCTCCCTTAAAGAAAATAATGAGAGAAACCCCTAAAAAAGCAATAAGAGGTGCTATCATACTAATATCCAAAGCAATTAACTGTCCGGTAACGGTAGTTCCTATATTGGCCCCCATAATAACCCAGACAGCCTGATTTAAAGTCATAAGACCGGAATTAACAAAACCAACCACCATAACTGTCGTAGCAGAGGAGGATTGAATAACGGCTGTTATGACTGCACCGACCAGCACTCCCTTAATCCGGTTGGAGGTCAATTTTTCCAGGATGGTTTTCATGCGGTTTCCTGCGGCAGCCTCCAAACCGCTGCTCATCATCTGCATTCCGTATAGAAATAATGCAAGACCGCCCAATAACATTAAAAAGTAACTGATATTCATATATTGTCTCCTGTTCAAGAAAGAATATTATCCATATGAATTGCGAATCACTCCGTTGATAATGAATACCATGAACAGCAGGCAGCTTTTCAGTTTGTAAATAAGGCGCTTTTGGTGGTTTTGCTGGCTTGTTTATCCGGTGTTTTTTCGAATCCACATGCATTATATGACAAATGAATTAAAAAAGCAATTGGGATTTTTTATTTTTGTACTCACTGATTTCTTAACTTTACCGTACCATAACTCAAAACAAATATATCCATTAGCATTATAACACCGGTCACTCTTATTACGGCATCGGGCAGCGGGAATATAATCCAATTAAAACCCATACATAACAAAGCTGCAATCATAATAGCGATGCATAAAATATATAACTTCCTGATTTTCATTTCATATGACCCCCTATCACATTAATAATATTCTTTTGGTTTATTTTCAGAGCTTATTTAGAAACAGAGCCGACTTATAATTTTATATTATAATATCCGTGTAAAATTAATACCAGAATGGAAAAAACAAAAACAATAGTCAATAAGGTCCAAAATACGGTCAAATTAAATATCCCACTGACCAACAGAGCGATGTAGGTCATAATAAGAAACAATATGGTTGCGGTATTGGTGGCTTTTTTGACAATTAATTGATTCCTCTCATCCTGCTCTTTCAAACGTTGTTCTTT
>CAMJWQ010000205.1 GCA_946409475.1 uncultured Lachnospiraceae bacterium | reverse complement strand
TTCCCGTGCCTCCTCCATCACGGACGAAAGCCTGTCCGCAAGCTCTTTTTCTTTTTTTACCAGCTGCTCTACCTTTTCATACTGGGGAAGTAATCTGAGCAGGTGATTGATACCGTCCGTCAGGTTTTCTCTTTCCGGTTCCCTGCTTTTCTGCAAAAGAAACTCCTGCCTGCATTCCTCTTCCCTGATCGCAAGCTTCCCGACTATAACCCTTAATTCCGCCAGTCCCCGCTTAAGTTCCCTGATGCGTTTCTTTTCGTTTTCATATGCTTCCGCAAGAGGAAGCACCCGATATCTCGCTTTTTGGGCCAATACCGATTGGTATTCTTTTTCTGCTATTTGTCCCCGTTTATTCTGGTATTCCTCATGCTGTTCCTTCACAATATGTAATCTGTCAAAAACCCGGTTCGTCATTTCCGCCCTGGCTGTTTGTTCTATTTTGGCAGCTATCTCTTTTCCGAGCCTTTCACTATGTGTTTTATCCTTTTTTCTTTTTCCCTTATCCTTTCCTATCCTTTCCTGTAATAATTCAATAATTTCATCGGTTAAATGCACATTTGCTTCCTTTAACTTCTCCTTTAATAAAGCATCCTCCTCTGTGCAAACAATGCCTTTCCCGTATTGCAGGATGCTTCTCCCGCACTCGTCACAACGTAATCTGGCTTCTCTTTCCCGCTCTTTCAGGAGTTTTTGTATTTCCTTAAACAGCTCCGTATTAAAAACCCGCCGGAAGATTTCCCCTCTTTCCTTACTGCCTGCCAGCAAAAGCTGTAAAAACTCCCCCTGGGCGATCATGGCAATTTGCTTAAACTGTTTGGAATTAACCCCCAATAATTCTTCAACGGCCTGGGTTACCTCCTTATAGCCGGAAACAATGGTACGGTCCGGCCTTTTTAACAGGGCATCGGGATTTTCCGTTGTAAATCCCTCACCACTTTTTTTAGGCCGTTCATACCGGGGATTCCGATAGATATAATAAGACTTTCCTTTATGTTCAAAATATAATTCCACATATGTTTTTTCTGTTTCTTTAGCGAAATCACTTCTTAAGGTATCTGCCGTTCTTACACTTCCGCTGGCTTCCCCAAATAAAGCAAAGGAAACCGCATCAAATATGGTGGTCTTCCCCGCACCCGTATCTCCGGTAATTAAGAACAGCCCCTGCCCTCCAAAGGCCTCAAAAGAAAGCTCCGTGCATTGTGCATAGGGTCCGAAAGCGCTCATAATAATTTTTGTGGGTTTCATTTCCATATACCCCCTGCTCTCTCAATTATTTCCACGAGGATTTTCTTTTGTATCTCCGTGATACACTCCTGGTTCTGCTTTTCATAAAATTCCTCAAAAAGCAGGAGCGGACTTTTATTTTTTATGTCTATATCTTTAAAATCTATCGAATTATGATTCCCTGCTGTTTTACTGTTTTCAAACATAAGATTCATAAGATTCGGATATACCTGTCTTAGCCTGCCGACAGCATCGAAGATTTCTTCTTCGTCCGTTACAACAGCCCGAATATAATCCAGGCTTCCGTTTTTATCTGTCCTGCCTGTTTCCAGCAATTGGGCTAAAGGGCCCCTTATTTCCCGCATATCCCGCAAGGGTGAAAGCGGTATTTGATGACAGGCAATGTCCGTTTTTCTTCCCATTTCTATCAGGGTAACGGATTTATGGTGCCTGACTTCGGAAAAAGAATATTTTAAGGGAGAGCCTGCATACCGTATGGTATCCCGTCCGATTTTCTGGGGACCGTGCAAATGCCCCAGGGCCACATAGTCAAAAGCATCAAATACGGAACCGTCTACATTGTCAAGTCCACCCACTGCTGAAATTTCCGATTCCGACTCCTCCGGTTTTTCGCTGCCGAAGGTGACGAACTGATGAGCTACTAAGACATTTCTCTCCTCTTTCTCGATTGGGGTATTGGTTATGACGGTACGTAATGCCTCTTCATACGTTTCCATGGGTTGTTCAAAAAAAGGCCGTACATGGGCGGGCTTTATGAAAGGCAGCAGATAGAAGTTAACAACACCGAATTCATCGGCAAGAGACTTTTTGGATATTTTACCTGTAAAAACCCCGCTGATATACAGCTGATTTTGATTCATAATCCGGCTGCCAAAGTTGATTCTTTCCGGTGAATCATGATTACCGCTGATTAAAAAGACCGGCTGCTTAAGCTCTACCAGACGGGTCAAAAAGTCATCCAAAACCTCCACCGCCTCCGCAGAGGGCTGGCTTTTATCATAGACATCTCCGGCAATCAGCACGGCAGAAGGCTTTTCTTCTGCAGCTATACGGAGGATTTGCCCTAATATATAAGACTGATCTTCCAGCATACTAAATTCATTTACACGCTTCCCGATATGTAAATCTGCTATATGTAATAATTTCATAGGAACTCCTGCTCTATTGTTTGCTTCAAATTTTAATGATTTGTTCCCATTATACCTTATCCCCTGTTTTTCTGCCAGATGTATCGCAGTTTTTGAAGAAATACAAAAAGGAGGCAATTGCCTCCTTTTTGTTTTACCTGTCAGCGAATCCTTCGTTACCATTTTTTATTCCACTTTTTTAAATTTATTCACTTCATTGTTCAGGCTGTTTACAATTTCTCCATTTTGAGCAGCTTCATCATTAATCGTATAAATAGATTTTAGCAAATCATTTGTATCTTCATTGGATTGCACTACAACGTTAACGTTTTCTTCCACAGAGCTTGCGATTTCTTGAATTCCAAAAGCCATCTCTGTTGCAGTCTGTCTTAAATCATCTGATTTGGCATTAAAGCGAACTAACATCTCATTCATGGAATCAGCATCCTGTTTATAATGATTTGTGACTTCTACAAACCCATCATAATCCTCCAATACTTTTTCTGTAATATAGGACATAATTTCATTCGCATTTTTTACCAGTTCTTCTACAGATTCCGTTACCAATATATTGATGCTTTGAATGGTATTTGCGGTTTCTCTGGAATTCTCCGCAAGAAGTCTGATTTCATCTGCTACAACGGCAAATCCCTTTCCCACTTCTCCTGCTCTGGCCGCTTCTATGGAAGCATTGAGTGCCAGTAGATTGGTTTGTGTAGCAATACTTAAAATAGTTGTCGTAAGATCATTGATTCTTTCTACAGACCGGCTCTTCTCTATGGAAGCAGCCATTGTTTTCTCGATCTCCCTCACAATCATTTCCGTTCTCACTTTACTCTCATTGGAATGTATACGGGTTTTTTCAGCACGCTCTGCTATTTTCCCAACATGATCAGTATTGGATTTTGCATCATCTGCAATGGTATTGGCTGCCGATAAAACATTCTGTGCGCCATTGTCAATATTCTGTAATGTGCTGCTGATTTCCTCCATACTTGCAGACAATTCATTAAGTGAAGAAGAAATACTCGATGTGGAATCCCTGCACTCCAAGATATGGTTGGTTATATTTTCTGTGGATTTATGCATCCTGTTGGATCCGGCTTTAATTGAAATCATAGCCTGCTGTAAAGCATCCATAAAGCGGTTGATTCCTTTTATCATCTGCCCCACTTCATCTTTAGAATTCAATTCTATCCGGACTGTTAGATCTCCCTGTCTTTCTTCCAGATTTCTAACAATTTTACACAAGCTTCGATTCGCCCTTTTAAGAGGCGTAATTATAGTTTTCACCGAAAGGTAAAAGGATAAGACAGCCGCTGCCACAAAGACAATTGCCATTATCCAGATAATAACGGTTGATCTGGTTACCCTGGAATGTATGAGATTTGTTTCATGCTCTATATTACTATCTAATGCTTTTTGAAAACTGTTTTCAGCTTCTGACATATTGTTCGTCAGTAATTCTAAATCTTTATAACTGTTTTGTGCGGATGTGATGTCGCCATTTTGAATATAACCTTCTATCTCCTCCGCCTTCTTAAGAAATTCCTCCATACAGGACTTATAGGGTGCATACCCGTCAAGCAGTGCATTATTCATGGCTTTTTTTGAAAATTGCTCACATATAACGGAAATTTCATTCGTACCGGCAGAAGCCTGTTCAGCAGCATCCTTAATTGTCAGTGATACATCCGCATTGTTTTGTTCGTCTCCTAAAAGATATGTCTGAATGGACATTTGAATCTGATCCAAATTTTTTGTTAACTTTACCTGCTCGTACTCCAAGCTGACAAATGAATCTGAAATCAGGCTGGCCGATAATTGTATCTGTGAATTAGTAACTCCATTTAATACGGTATTCAGTGTGAATAGAAACGTCAGAAAGATAAGTATAAATAAAATTCGGTAAACAATAGATTTACGCATTACTTTTCCCCTCCCGGCATCATTTTAATGCTCTTTCGTCTAATGGTTTGTTATATATAATAACATTCTTTATCTATAATTCACAAATTTTGGCATAAACTGTCGAATTTTTTGCACAAGCAGTCGCAAATTGCAAGAAATATTTGCTTGCTTTATGCTTTCACAATCTCCGAAGCATATAAAATCAACAAAAAAGCAGAATATTGATAATTCTCAATATTCCACTTTCTATTATTCATTATTGATTTAAAGTATTATGGTTTCTGCTCAAATTCCAAAACAATTTTAAATAAATCACCATCCACATAAATGGAAAAACTGCCTTTTTGTAATTCCGTAAGACTCTTGGCAATAGCCAATCCCAGGCCGCTGCCTTCCGTATTACGGGAAGCATCTCCCCGTACAAAGCGTTCCAGAAGTTCATCTGTTGAGATATTCAAGGCATATTTACTGATATTCTTCAAAGAAATGATAACCTTTTGACTGTCAAGGGATACACTTAAATACACTCTGGTACCCGGCATGGAATATTTGCAAATATTATTCAGCAGATTATCAAATACTCTCCATAATAATTTCCCGTCTGCAAAAATAACCACTTCCTCATCGGGTATCTGCAGACATAATTCCAAATTTACTTTCTTAAAACGTTCCGTATATTCTCCAAGGGACTGATTAATCAATTCCACAATGTCCGTCCGTTGAGGATTAACGGTTATATTTCCTGTCGAGGCCTTAGACGCTTCTATCAAATCTACAATCAGCTTTTTTAATCTCTCAGACTGTTTATCCAAAACAGAAATATAATTTTGTATTTTTTCATTATCAATTTTTTCTTTTTTCAATAAATCTACGTAATTGACAATAGAAGTCAAAGGTGTCTTAATATCATGAGAAACATTGGTAATGAGCTCCGTCTTAAACCGCTCGCTTTTCAAGCTTTCTTCTACTGCCCTTGCCATGCCATATCCAATATTATTTAAGTTTTCTCCATGCTCTTTAAAATCCCAGAGGAGATGTTTCGTATCTATTTTATAATGATAATCTCCCTGGGCAATTTTCTTTCCCCCATTTTTGATTTTTATCATACCTGCGGTCAAATAGCACAGACAAAACAGAACGGTAAAATTAAATATGAAAACAGGAAGGAATATTACATATCCATAATAATAATAATTTTCATAAGATTCCCAAAACAGTATACTATTAATCAGGAGATAAACCATAAAGCCTGCCGCTATTTTCCAAACCATGTTCATGTGGTCCGAAAGATAATTTACCCCCACTCTCAACTTACCGTAAACAATTGATACTATACGGTAAATCACCGCATTCTCCCACCACCTGCCTTTTTTCACCCTGGCCGCAAAAGTGAGAATACAGGGTAATAAAAGTAAAAACAGCAGAGCCATACCTATCAGGCCAAAAATCCTTTCTGCCGTATAACTGAAACTGTAGCTGAGCAATGACCAGAAATAAAAAAGAAGAACAATCAGCATACCTGTTCCTGCCAGATAGAGATCAAAGGGAATCTTATCCCTGCCGCTTAATACAATTTCCGCATTCCTCTTATGGTGGCCGGCCTGACAGATAAGAAAATACAGCATGAAAAGTAACAGTGCGGCAAAGAAAACAGACAAAGCAATGACAGGGTAACGAACAGAATACAGCATTTGAAACAACCGGTAAGAATCATAAAAGCTGTCCTTTGCCGTTATGGGATATCTGATATAGGCATGCAGCATATAGGCATCTTCCCTATAATCATTTGTTTCGTCTCCGTCTAACAGCAGCGTATCTTTATAACTAAAAGAAAACTGTGTCGTATAATCCACATCATCCGTTAAACTGGAAAGAAGTTCATCGCCTTTATTATCTGTTATACGAAAGAAAAAATTCGAATTTTCTTCCTTAAGCTTCTTTTCGTAGGCTTTTATCCGGAAAATCTCTTCCTGTGTAGGCTCCTTCAGCTGGGTCAGATAAAAATAATTATAAAAAATTTCATTTGCCATTTTTTGAGTGGTATCAAGGCAAAAGTAGGAATCATAAAAATCCGTACTCCCGTCATAAAGCTCATTGTCGTCCAGATAAGCGATAAGTATGATAC
>CAMJWQ010000204.1 GCA_946409475.1 uncultured Lachnospiraceae bacterium | reverse complement strand
ATATCAGGAAGAGGGATAATAGGAGGAATGCAGATGAAAGACAGGTTGATTAAAAATTTTATTTCGATTTTCGGAGAGCATAAGGATATCAGGTGTTATTTTGCTCCCGGAAGAGTGAATTTAATCGGTGAACATACGGATTATAACGGAGGCCATGTTTTCCCCTGTGCCTTAACGATTGGAACCTATGGTGCCGCAAGACTAAGGGAAGATAAAAAAGTAAGACTGTATTCGGAAAACTTTTCGGAATCAGGCATCCTGGAATCCTCACTTGATGATTTGATACCCGGCGAAAAGGCAGGCTGGACAAATTATCCCAAAGGAGTCATTTGGACTTTTTTAAAAAAGGGGTATGAAATAAACAGAGGGATGGATATTTTGCTATCCGGAAATATTCCCAATGCTTCCGGATTATCCTCTTCTGCATCCGTTGAAGTGCTTATGGGAGTCATACTAAAGGATCTTTTTCAAATTCCTGTCAGTGCCGTTGCCATCGCTTTGATGTGTCAATATTCCGAGAACCATTATAATGGTGTGAACTGTGGTATTATGGACCAATTTGCCATAGCAATGGGAAAAAAAGGGCATGCCATATTTTTAAATACGGGCGACTTGTCTTATCAATATGCCCCCATAGCGTTAGCGGATGAAAAAATAGTGATTGCAAACAGTAATAAGGTCAGGGGCTTGGGAGATTCCAAATATAATGAACGCAGAAGTGAGTGTGAAAAAGCCTTGGGGCAGTTAAGGGAAGTAATAGGAATTGAGGCTTTGGGGGATCTGACCATTGAGCAGTTCGAAACATATAAAATTGCCATTACGGATGAGGTCTGCCGAAAAAGAGCAAAGCATGCCGTATATGAAAATCAGAGAACGAAGAGAGCTGTTGAAGCCCTAAAAGGGAAGGATTTAATTCTATTTGGGAAATTGATGAATGAATCTCACATATCTTTGCGGGACGACTATGAAGTAACGGGCACGGAGCTGGATACCTTAGCGGAAGCTGCATGGAAGGTGGATGGGGTCGTTGGTTCCAGAATGACCGGTGCCGGCTTTGGCGGATGTACCGTAAGCATTGTGAAAAATCATATGGTAAATACCTTTATTGAAAAGGTAGGCAAAGAATATGCTTCTAAAATAGGATATACGGCTGATTTTTATATCGTAGAGGTAGGAGAGGGTGCCGGAAGATTAGACTAATCATCGGTATAAGGAGGAAAAGATGCTTGGCATAGCCATAAAGAAACTGATACAATACGGTCTGGATAAAGGGCTGATGAAAAAAGAAGATGTCATCTATGTAAGAAATCTATTATTGGCTATTCTGGAGGAAGACAGCTATGAAGATACAAAAGAGGAGTGTAAGAAGTTTGAATTGGAAGAAATCCTAAAGGAGCTTTGCGGGATAGCCTTCAAAAAAGGTATTATACCGGATATGAGTGTAACTGCCTGTGATTTGTTTGATACTAAGATTATGAATTGCTTAATGCCTCGTCCCAGCGAGGTAATCGCTGAATTTTATGATAAATATCAGAAGTCGGAAAGAGAAGCTACAGATTACTTCTATAGCTTAAGCTGTGATTCGAATTATATCAGAAGGGATCGAATCATTAAGGATATCAAATGGACTACGGAAACGGAATACGGAACCTTAGACATTACGATTAATTTAGCAAAGCCGGAAAAAGATCCAAAAGCAATTGCGGCAGCCCAAAATGCGGCTGCCGTAGATTATCCCAGGTGCCTGTTATGTAAAGAAAATGAAGGCTATGCCGGCAGGATCAATCATCCCGCCAGGCAAAATCACAGAATCATACCGATAACCTTACAAGAGAAGACCTGGTATTTTCAGTATTCGCCCTATGTATATTATAATGAACATTGCATTGCTTTCTCAGAAGATCATATACCGATGAAAATAGATAAGAATACATTTATAAAATTACTTGATTTTATTAAATTATTCCCTCATTATTTCATCGGTTCCAATGCCGATCTTCCCATTGTAGGAGGCTCTATCTTAAGTCATGAGCATTTTCAGGGGGGAAATTATACCTTCGCAATGGCAAAAGCAGAAATAGAAAAATACTATACTCTTTCCGGATTTGAAGATGTGGAGGCAGGAATATTACACTGGCCCTTATCCGTAATTCGTATCCGTTCTAAGGATGCCGGTCGTTTAGCAGGCTGTGCGGATTTTATTTTAAAGAGGTGGAAAAATTATACGGATGAAGATTCTTTTATATATGCTGAGACCGGAAGGGAGCCGCACAATACCATTACCCCCATAGCCAGAATGGCAGACGGAGTCTTCGAATTGGATCTGACATTAAGAAATAATATTACCACAGAGGAAAATCCTTTGGGTGTTTTTCATCCCCATGGAAATCTGCATCACATTAAAAGAGAAAATATCGGTTTAATAGAAGTAATGGGATTAGCGGTACTGCCCTCCAGACTAAAGGAGGAGATGGAGCTTCTAAGGGAATATATACTGGAAGGCAGGGATATAAAAGGGAATGGGAAAATAGAAAAGCATGAAGCATGGGTAAATAAGATAAAAAGAAAATATAAAAGCTTTAATGAGAATAATATAGATGCTATACTAAAAGAGGAAGTAGGTCTTGTATTTATGCAGGTATTAGAGGATGCAGGAGTTTTTAAATGTAATCGTGAGGGAAGAGCAGCTTTTGATAAATTTATGAAACAAGGCTTGCAGGCAACATAAAGCGGAATAAATTTTTTAGTGTTCGGGTTAAGATTCGGTAATCAGTCTTAAACAGAATGGAGGATAGAAATGGAATCCTGGAATCCATGGCATGGTTGTAAAAAAATCAGCCCGGGGTGTAGACATTGCTATGTTTACCGGAGAGATGCACAATTTGGAAAAGATTCAAGCATTGTAAAGAAAACTGCTAATTTTAATTTACCCATACAAACAAATCGTTCTAAAGAATATAAATTGAAACCGGATAAAGAGGCTGTTTTTACTTGCGGTACATCGGATTTTTTTATTGATGAGGCGGATGAATGGAGAGAAGAGGCCTGGCGTTTCATTAAAGAAAGACGTGACTTGCGATTTTTAATCATTACGAAACGCATTCACCGTTTTTCAAAATGCCTTCCAAAGGATTGGGCAGATGGGTATGATAATGTCATTATAGGATGTACTTGTGAGAATCAAAACAGATCGGATTACCGGCTGCCTATTTTTATTGAACAGCCTATAAAGCATAGAATTATTATACATGAGCCAATGCTGGAGAAAATTAACATAGAGAAATATTTAAAAACAGGAGCAATTGAAAGTGTTATTTGTGGAGGAGAGTCGGGAGAAGAGGCCAGAGTACTTGATTTTGCATGGGTTTTAGACAGCATGAATCAATGTGTGAAATATGATATTCCCTTTCATTTTAAGCAAACGGGAACCTTTTTTAAAAAGGGCAGTAAAATTTATCGTATTGAGAGAAAATACCAGATGCTTCAGGCATCTAAAGCAGGTGTTGATTTCCACTATAGATAAATTTAGGGATAGTTTTAGGATACAACACATAAAATAACGGCGGTATCTTAAAAATCAAGACAAATGGAAAAATATTCTTGAAATATAAGAAAACGGCTATTATAATGTTATTAGGCAATAAATAATAAAAAGTGGTGTTAAGAATGAATTATGGGCTATCCGGAATTAAATTGTTATTAGTGGAAGATAATGAAATAAATAGAGATATGGCTGTTGAATTGTTAAATACCCAGGGTGTGCTAACCGAAATTGCTAAAAATGGCTTGGAGGCAGTGCAAAAAATAGAGGAAGACTATAAGGGAAATAAGTATCATTTAGTTCTGATGGATTTACAAATGCCGGTTATGAATGGTTTTGAAGCGACTAAAATAATCAGAAAGAAAAATAAGAGCTTACCCATAATCGCTATGACATCCTGTGCACTAAAAGATAATTTAAAAGAATGCTTATCCGTGGGAATGAATGATTATTTAATGAAGCCTTTAGAACCGGCATTCTTTTTTACAGTTATTCGTAATTGGGTTTATAAGGATAAAAGTATAATTTTATAGTGCCGGGGCATAGAGGTAACTTTAGTATAAAAATCACATAGTCTATAGCATAAATAGTATAAGGGGATATGAATTTGCCTGATAAAATAATAAAAGACGCCGGACACGGAGGGATGGAGCCGGGGGAACAAATTCATTTTCGTGTACAGACAGGACAATTTATAGAAAGAGCCAATGCCATTGAATTATTAAATCAGCTGCAACGGGAAGATTACCCTGCTTTTATGGTTTATCAAAATGGTTATTACAAAGTGCAGGTAGGAGCCTTCGTTGAGCAGGATAATGCCGTAAGTATGGAAAGAAGGCTTAGAAGGGCAGGATATAATACATTTTTATGTACTTAAATACGGCAGAAAGACCGGAGCTGCAAATCGAAAGCTCCGGCTCTTTTCTCTAAAGATACTGCCCAATATACGGATGTGTACGATTACATAAGCTCGACAATTACGGGTTCATGGTGAATATAGGGAAGCAGTGTGTGCAAGACATCACTTGTTTTTAATTTTATGCTGCTGGTATTGATGCAGGGATGACAAGCCAGGTATTCGTCCTTTATGACATCCCTGTCCATAACCAGCCGCACCTTATTATTTGTATCATTCATCAGGCCCAGGATTGTCACAGAACCCGGGGTCAAATCCAATAGCTCCTCCAGATATTCTTCTTTGGCAAAAGATAATCTGGCAGTATTTAATTGCCTGGATATTTGTTTCGTATCAAATTTTTTATATCCCGGCAGCATAAACAGGTAAAATTCAGTTCTTTGAGAATTGCATAAGAATAAGTTTTTACAGATGGATATGCCTAAAATCTTATCCACTTCTTCACAATCGGCAATGGTTGCCATTGGTTCATGGTCGAGGCGGTAGTAGGGGATAGAGAGGCTGTCCAGTAAGTCGTAACACTTAATTTCTTTTTCAAGTCTGCTTGTTTCATCTGTTGGTCTGCCTTCATATAATATGGTATCAATGTTTTTTTTCATAACGTTTCCTCGTTAGTTATCATTTATTGAATAATTCTAAAGATAATTTCAGGATGGTAAGTACATATGTACCTTATCAATTCTGTTTTTTTCTATTTTCTCGGCGACAAGTATGGTGCCGTCTTCTAAGGAGACGGACTCGCCCTGTACTGGTAAATGATCTAATAATTCAATGAGCAGTCCTCCAATGGAATCATAATCTTCCGAATTAAAATCCAAATTCAATGCTTCATTAATATCGCTTAATTTCATGGATGCCTCTACTATATATTCCTTATCATTAACCTGCTTAATAAAGTCCTCTTCTTCCTCATCGTATTCATCACGAATTTCGCCTACAATTTCTTCTAAAAGATCCTCAAGGGTAATAAGTCCGGCAGTAGCTCCGTATTCATCCAAGACAATAGCCAGATTAATGGATTTCTCACGCATTTCGATTAGCAATTCTGAGGTTTTCTTATATTCATAGGTATAATAAGCCTCCCGTAAAATGTTCCTTAAATGAAAATCATCCGGATTATCATATAACAGCAAATCCTTTACATTTACAATACCAATGACATTATCCGTTGTTTCTTCATATATGGGCAACCTTGTATACATTTCTTCTCTGAAAACGGAAAGTAATTGGTGGTACGTAAAATTAACCTCGGCAAAAGTCATATCAATACGGGGTATCATGATATCTTTCGCATAAGCGTCTCCGAAATCAAACACATTATATATCATTTTACGTTCTTCGCTTTCAATGACTCCATCCTCATGGCTTACATCCACTATGGTGCGGAGCTCATTCTCAGTCATCATATCCATGCGGGATTTGGCATCAATCCGAAAAATTTTTAAAAACAGCATGGAAAGCTTATTGATAATAAAGATGACCGGAGTTAAAATACGCATCATGCTGTAAATAGAACCGGCATAGGCTAAAGATAATTTCTCCGAATATAAGGTGGCTAAGGTTTTAGGACTTATTTCGCCAAAGATTAAGATTAGAAAGGTCAATATCCCGGTGGCGATACCCGCTCCCACACTGCCCCATAGACGGATAGCAACAGAAGTCGCAATCGAAGATGCGGAAAGATTAACAATATTGTTGCCTATTAATATGGCACTGAGCATTTTGCCGGAATCGTCAATTACTTTTGTTAATGTGATGGCTCTTTTGTCTCCTTCTTCCGTCAGCAACCGGATTCGCACACGGTTTACTGTTGTTAATGCAGTCTCTGCAGATGAGAAAAAAGCAGATAACAATAATAAAAGAAAAAGGCTGATTAATTGCATGACGCCACTCGAATCCAAATAAATTCATCTCCCGGGAATTTTATATTATATTAGAAGTTAACTTATCGGGTGAAATCAAATGCTCCCTCTGGTCGCGCTTGATTTCCTTCC